>CAZDAF010000143.1:0-8876 GCA_964503115.1 uncultured bacterium | reverse complement strand
TATAAGTATTACACCCAGTTGGTGCTTTTTCACTTACATTAACCGGGAATCAGGGCAGAGTCTACAGCGCTATCGGCATTTGTGGCGTGATCCGCATCGGTTGCGTAATCTGCGTTGATGGCGTTGTCGGCATCCGTTGCATAATCGGCATTATTGGCGGCTTCCGCCTGTATGGCGTAGGCCGTCGGGCTTATCTGAAACGTGCCGATCGCTTCCTGGCCGGAGCCGTCGGCGGCGGTGCTGGCGGAGACATTCACCCACAAGCTGCCAGCGGTGAAATCCTCCGGGCAAATGGTGTTGGTGGTCGGTTCGGAGCCGCATCCTCCGGTAGCGTTATCTCCGATGAGTGTCGTAAGCACCATGGTGGTATCATCATACTCGAGCTCTCCGTTGTCATTGATCGAGCTTGATCCGCTACAGTCGGATGTCGATAAGCTGTCCGCTTCCTTGTAAATCAGGTTTGATAGAACCTCGTCCGAATACACTTCAAACACCACGCACAATCCGTTCGTTGTGTTCACAGGACCGTCCGCAGCGTCGGTGAAGACTGTCTGGAAGGGTATCTGTAACGGTATCGGCACCGGCCCGTCCGTCTGGTTTACCGACAGGGCCACGATAACGCTTGTGGCAATAATTATACCGGCAACAAAACTTATGACTATCGACTTTTTAGAAAATGTCCGTTTCATTACTCTCTTACTCCTTCCTATCATTTCGCCAGGTACGCCTGCCCGGCCTTCATTTTGAAATTGCCGCCCGCATCCGCCTCGCCCTGGATGGTCTGTCCAATGGTAAAGGCTTTCATGCGGAAATTGTTTCCCGCGCTGTCCACCGGTCCGGCTTGGGCATGTCCCGGAAAAGCTGGCTGTGTCACTTTGAAATTCTGGCTCGCCCATGGATCGGGATCGTCGATGTTGGATAGGCCGTCGTTGTCATAGTCGAACCAGTCCAGGGATGCGATCAGCGCTTGTGCATAGGCCGGTTGGCCGGTGGTGTCGTAAGTGTCAAAAGACACGCCTTCGCTCATACCGCCTTCGATGGTGACGTCCTGGCAGTCGGTGGCCAGCGGCAATGTGGGGTTTCCCGCGGTGGTGCTGAACAATACCACTACGGCGTAGCTGCCCTCGTTGAGCGTTACGTCCCCACCGGCGGGTTCGTAGGTGCACTCCTCGGTACAGCCGCCATCCGTTTTTACCATGGATACGGACTTGACCTGAGAGCCGACGTCCGAGCAATATCCACCGTAGATAACCACCCTGCAATCGAGTTGGTCGGCCGGATAGCGTGTAAGCGGTTCCGGCGTCTTCACGCGCATTGTATCATCGCCGATATTCGTTAATTCGGATTTTTTCGATGTCTCGTCACAGCCCCAAATAAGCAGAGCTGCCGCGAAAACAACCAACCACTTCGTAGTCTCCTTTGCACGTTTCATAATCCTCTCCTCATGGCCCTGTAGCGGATATTGAAAGGGTTCCGGTGGTCGGGTCTCCGTCATCCCCATCGTCTCCACCCCCACCCCCACCAGCGCCACCAGCCGCTGCTGCTGCTCCGCCGGCAACCACGACGCCGACGATGGTGTAGAACCACCATGTCTGGTACCACTTTTTCTTTTCCTTTTTGAGCGAGAAGCTCATCGGCATGGTCGCGCCGGGAGCGAGCGTGATCGAGCGCTCCTGCATTTTATATCCCCTCGTGGCGACCATTACCTTGTGGCTGCCGGGCTTGACCTTGACGGCGATTGGTGTTTTTCCCTTCTTTACGCCGTCGATGTACACCTCGGCGGATTTGGGCGTTGTCTGGATGACCAGCGTTCCGCGTTTGGCCTCGACGCCCGCAAGCGCCATACCGACGGTTTCGGCCGCCGCGATGATGTCCGTGGCCGTGCAGGCACAGTTTTCCGAAACCGACCGCACAATGTCGGTTCGCTCGACGTCTGTCATCTGCGCGCTCACCTGGCACTCGTCCGGCCCGAGTCGCACAACTCGCCCGGTAATGATAAGATGGGCGCTTAACGCCCGACCCACCTCCACTGCGCAGGTCTCATCGCACACCCCCGTCTGGCCGAAAGCCAGCTCCTTCATGATGATTTGGATGTTCGCGCGGTCGATGACGATGTACTTTTCGGTGGCGAGCAGCGCTTCCCGGACCTTGTCCGTGACGGCGCGGTCGAGGCCCTTCATTATTCCGCCCTGAACCTCGAAGTCCATAACCGCCGCATAAGGTTTTCGCTTCGGTGCAGGTTGTTGACCCAACACTGATGATGGTATCGTCTGGTACACCCAAGCGAATACCAATACCCAAACGAAGAATTTCTTCATGGGCGCCCCTTTGAAAATATTAACCCCTCAGATGACTTGACTAATGGTGTTGGGTTATATGTTCTTATAGCACGAATCATACATAAGTGTCAAGGGTATATCCAACAAATCTGGCGATTGTCCGACAGACAAGGGGCTAAAGCTTCATCATCATGTGCCGCCTGGAAGGCGGCGTTACGTGCTTTGCAGCTATGCGGGTGATGTGTTAATTTGAATGTCCTGAAAGCTGTTTCATGAAGTTATCGAAAGTACTTGTCATATCCAAGCGTAGCGCCATTGAGCGGGGTTGACGGGAATTGAACCCGCGATCTCCGGCGTGACAGGCCGGCGCGATAACCAGGCTTCGCTACAACCCCTGATAGCGCTTAGAGGTTAATTAAGCGTACATGCAATGTCAAGATAGGCGGTGGGCCTGCGACATAAAATGGGGTTTTGGCAATTCTGGTAGTTTTTTGGAAAAGAGAAAAATGACATTTATCGACACCCTGTTAATAGTTAGTTATTCAGTGTCTTCAATGAGTTTTTTCCAGGTGGCTTCGACTTGTGATCGGGTGGATTCCATGTCGCCGGAGTTGTCTATCACTATGTCGGCGAGTTTTTTCTTTTCGTCAATCGGCATCTGGCTTGATATACGCGCCATAGCGTTTTCTTCGGAGCATTCGTCGCGTTCGGTCAATCGCTCCAGTTGCGTTTTGGGGTCGGTGTAAACCAGTATCGTCGGTTTTAGCCAATTTTGTGCGCCGGATTCGAACAGCAACGGCACATCGCATAGCGTCAATTGCGTGCCCTCACCGGCATGTTGTTTTATCCGGCGCTGCATTTCGTCGAATACTCGCGGGTGAGTGATGCTCTCGAGGGTTCGCCGCTCGTTTTCGTCATCGAAAACTATTGCGCCGAGCCTTTCTCTGTCTATTCGGCCATCTGGAGTGAGTATTTCGTTGCCGAAATGCTCGACGACTTCATTGTAGGCATCTTTGCCGGGCCGGACGATTTCCCTGGCGATAGCGTCCGCATCTATGATGCGTGCACCGAGTTCTTCGAACATTTGCGCTACCGTGCTCTTGCCGGTGGCTATACCGCCGGTGAGTCCCGCCAGTTTCATGATCGCGATTTTACAGGATCGGCGGCAGCGGTGCAAGACAAGGGGCTTAAGCCCCTTGTCTGTACGGGCGACCGGCCGGTCTCCCGTACGGATGTTGTTAATCTACGTATCCGAGTGCCCTGAGCCTGTTGCGGAGTTGCTTCATCACGGCCTGAGACCTGCGCCGTGGCGGTTTGACACGGTCGAGTTCGTCTATTATTTCCTGAAGCTTGCGGTGCGCCTTGTCCACCAGGTGGTGTTCTCTGCCGGCAAGGTTGTCGCTCTCGGACGGATCTATGTTGAGATCGTACAGCAACCGCCTGCCGTGGAAAGTGTCTGCGATAAACTTGTATTTCGGGGTTATCAGTGCAGTCTGTTCGAGCGCGTCTGCGATGATCCATTCCCTGGAAGCAATGCCGGATATGGGAAGCAGGCTTTTTCCCGGCAGGTAAGCTGGAGTTTCGACGCCCAGGGAAGGGAAAATATCGACGCCGCTCGTTAAGGAATTAACCCGTGTGCCGCGCTCGATGCCTGGGCCGGATATTATCAATGGCACGTGGACGACTTCCTCGAACACCGTATATCCGTGGTTGAATCGCCCATGGTCGCCAAGTTCTTCCCCGTGGTCCGCGGTGATGATAATGAAGGAATTTTCGAGCAGTCCTTTCGACGCGAGGTGATCCAGCAGGCGGCCGACTTGTCGATCCGAATAGTTAATCATCTCGTCGTAGCGGTTTGTTACGAATTTTATCAGGCCGCTCGGCCCCGTCGTAGCCGGCCAACCGCGCCAACGCATAAAATCGGGCGACGGCGCTGCGTAAGGTAAATGCGGATCCATGTATTGGAGGTACAAAAGCAGCGGCTCGCCTTCACCGACCACTTCGATGCCACTGTCGGTCATGCATTCGGCGCTGCGCCAGTTAACTCTGTCGAAACACGTTTCGTCGAACCGGTCGAACCCTTGTGCGAAGCCGGTTTTTAAGCTGAGCAGCGGATTGCCGCTTATCCCGACCGTTTTATATCCTGCGCGCTTTAAGGCTTCGGGGAAAGTTTCGAGCTCGAGCGGCAAAACGAGCGATCCGAAATCCACGCATCCGTGCTGGCGCGGGTACAGGCCGGTGAAAAGACTCGCCATCGCAGCGGTGGACCATGACGACGGAGAACGATGGCGCTCGAACAGGACGCCTTTTTCGGCAATTTCATCGATGACGGGGCTTGTGCGCCGGGGGTAGTCGTAGCAGGAGAGGTGATCGGCGCGAAGGGTGTCTATCACAATGAAAATCACGTTAGGCCGATCAAATCCCCACGTCAGCACCGGGTCGCTTATCCACATTTGGCCTGAGCGAGGAATAATACGCAACTCCGTTGCGCCAGGCGGGATAATTTCGTCGAAGCGGACGTCTTTCCAGCCGGATTCCTGCCATTGGACGTTCATCCGGCGGGGTTTCGCATTTGTTCGGATAATTTCGATAACCGCTTCTCCGCCCGTTTCCGCCGATTCGGCCAAAAGCCCCACGGCCAGGCGCGACGGTTGCTCGATATTTTTTACGAATCGGTATACTCCGGGCGGTTTTACCTTTGTGGCATGTCGCCATTGACCGGCGGCGTTGACGAACACGGCTTTAGCCCCCGGGCCGTTCAATGCCGGGGCGGCGTTCTCGATGAATACCTCCTCACGGTCGTGCCAGTATTCGAGGCTGCCCGGCAGGTAAGATTTTGCCCGCCCCAGGATAACAATAGTAGCCACCGTAAAGAAAATGAAGCCGGCCGATGCGCCTATTTTTCGTGGTAGAGCGAAGTAAAGTATTTGGGCGATCTTTGCTGTAACAAAAAGCACCGCGGCCAGGATCGCCGTTTGCCTGCCGATGTATCGCATGTGGGCGACAAGGTTAAATGCCGCCAGCGCGTAGAAGATCAATACCAGGTGGGCTGCCGCTTCGAAGCGACGTATGGAATTGGCGTCGCGATTGAAAAGACGAGAAAAAACACCGGAAAAAGACAGCCATGAGACTAAAATGCAAAAAGCGCCGATTTCAGCGCTTAATATCAGCGCCCAGACCGACGGCATCTTGGTCAACTCACCGCTCACCTGCCACGTCATGCCCATGCAGCACCCGACCAGCGCCACTACGCAAGCGCTCAAGGGGTTTTCGCGAAAAGGTTGAGTTAATTTTGTCGGCATCAGTTCCTCAAAAGAATACGCCGCTGCAACTCGTCGGTCAACTGAATGTTCTTTTTATCTGATTATCAAAAAAAATATTTGTTCTCAGTCATTTTCGGGTGTGAGTGTCATTGACATATGAGGAGTTAGGTATTATACTATCTTATAAAGGAGTAATATAGTAAAATGACCGATCCACTATACGAACAAAAAGCTCTTATTTGCAAGGCGCTCGCTCACCCGATCAGGGTGCGGATCGTCGAGTTTCTGGCTTCGGGAGAAAGAATCGTTTCGGAGATTGTCGAGCATGTGGGTGCCAAGGAATCGAACACCTCGCGGCATCTGGGCGTGCTCAGGGCCGCCGGAGTGGTCGGCGCCAGGAAGGACGGCATGAATGTGTTTTATGAACTTCGTATGCCGTGCCTGGTTAATATCTTATCGTGCGTGGATGACGCTATTTTGGAAAAAGCGGAATATCACAAACAGATAGCAAAATGGATAACGAGCTGATTCCCGCACGAATAAATGAGTTTAACCGTGATAAGATGTATCATTAGTGGAAGAGCGCAATTATGAGTAACGCAAAGAAATTTACATATATAGTGATCGGTTTTCTTTTTGCCTATTTTGTCCCATTCGATGATTTAAGGGTAAAAGGAGCGATACTGGAAGCTTTTTTGATGCTTCAGGAATACGCTCGCGAGCATGTGGTGACGTGTCTGGTGCCTGCGTTTTTCATAGCCGGCGGCATCGCCGTTTTCGTGAGCCAGGCTTCGGTAATAAAATATTTCGGCGCACAGGCGAAAAAGGTGGTGGCTTACGGCGTCGCGTCCGTTTCGGGGTCGATACTGGCCGTTTGTTCGTGCACGGTGTTGCCTCTGTTCGCGGGGATATACACTCGAGGCGCGGGCATCGGCCCGGCGACGGCTTTTTTATATTCCGGCCCCGCCGTTAATGTGCTGGCGATCATATTGACCGCGCGGGTGCTGGGGTGGCAGTTGGGCTTGGCGCGAGCGGCGGGTGCGGTGGTGTTCAGCGTGTTTATCGGCTTGGCGATGGCGACGATATATCGGAGGGAAGAACGGGAGAGGTTGGCGTCGGACGGGCCGGCTGTGATGGATGTCGAGCGCGAACGGCCGCTTTGGAAAGACGCAATCTACTTTTTCCTCATGGTCTGCATACTTGTTTTCGGAGCATGGGGCAAGCCTGAGCGGGAAGTGGGTTTTTTCAATGCTGTGTACGGTGTGAAATGGTACTTTGCCGGAGCGTCGTTGCTCGCATTGTTTGCGGTGCTTTTGAGGTGGTATCGAAAAGATGAAATGGCCGATTGGGTTCGCGAGACATACGGTTTCGCGATTCTTATATTGCCGCTTTTGTTTGTCGGAGTATTGGCGGCGGGATTTTTCCTCGGCAGGCCGGGACATGAGGCGCTTATACCGGCGCGCTATATCGAGGTGACGGTGGGCGCGAAGCCTGATGCATTTTTCGCGATGATAGGGGTAGGCGACGGGTTGGGCGGCGATATTTTAGCGTTGCTATGGCCGGTCTGGACGTGCTTTTTTGCGTCCATCAGCGGTGCATTGATGTATTTCGCCACCCTGACCGAAATACCGATATTGGAAGGGCTTATGGGCGCCGGAATGAGCAAAGGCCCGGCGCTGGCGCTGCTTTTGGCCGGTCCGGCGGTGAGTTTGCCTAATATGCTGGTCATCCGGGAAGTTTTGGGAACGAAAAAAACCCTTACTTACGTCGTGCTGGTGATAATCATGGCGACGGTAAGCGGCGTTATTTACGGCGCGATGGCCGCCTGAGAAAATTTGGGAGGTTTTACGATGAACATTAAGATTTTAGGTCCGGGATGCGCAAACTGCAAGGAAGTGCTCAAGCGCACGGAGGAAGCTTTAAACCAACTGGGCATAGATGCGTCGGTCGAATATGTTACCGACATGGACTCGATAAAAAAATACGTCATGATGACTCCGGGGCTGGTGATCGACGAGGTTGTGGCGCATCAGGGGAAGCCGCTACCGAGCGTCGAGAAGATACAGGGGTTGATTGAAAAGGCGCAGGGGAATTACTAATTTAATCGTCTTTTGGGAGTTAATTTATATTATTTTCACTCCTTTTTCACCATCAGGGCGTACTAGCCCTCCGCCATCTTCCATCTCGGTACGCCGGTGATAATTCTTACCATTTGGCAAGGCCCCAGTAACGTGCGCGCCTAATTCCATGTTCATTCTTCATCTCGCCGAATTTCGGTTCTATCCTCGGACGCTTCTTTTTCGCCCGCCTGTAATATTGTTCGTCCGATTTTAGAGGATAACGATCAACCACATGACCCCGCTCCTTGCCGCGGCGCCGCTTGGGAATTACTGACCGCCTTCTTCAATTAAATCGAAGTTCTCCGCGCTGTCATAACCCTTGTCAGCCGTCACTGCGTCGGGGTAAGGATCGTGAACTGCACTGAAAAACTTACTGTCGTGCTCATCTCCAGGACTGACTTCGATTCGTGTTAATATTCCCGTGTCCGCATCCATCGATGCGTGACATTTGTATCCGAAAAAGGGTTTCTTCTTATTTTTATGTCCAAATCGGGCGTCAGGATCAGGACTCGATGATGTCGGATCATCATTGACATCCCCCTTCGACTTCTCACTCATTCGATACGTGTTCACCTTGGCCGTAACATCCGTAGAATCGACTATACTTAACTTATCCAGCACCAATCCCATATCGTACGCCTGCTCAACTATGTCGTCGAATAAACGCTTTATCGTCTCAGGGGCCAACCGCTCGCGAAATCGGCAATACGCCGTATGATCGGGAGGACTCTCAAGCGGGTCAAGACCGATGAACCACCTGAAGCTGATCCGGTCGCGGGCACTTTCCTCAAGCGCTCGATCCGAAAAATCAAATAAGAATTGTAATACCAACGGCTTGAACATCATTACCGGATTATACGCGTCTCGCCCTCGCTTGTACATTTGCTTGATCCTCCTCGATTTTGGAGGATAGCATATTAATACTTATTTCTTAAAAATTTCGCTATTTTTGCAACAGGCTCATTAAGTAGAAATCGGTTACTTTTAATATTCAATTCCATTTTCAGAATGCTCTCGTTTTTATCAAGTGTTTTAAAGCCATTAATATCGGCCCAGGTTGTTCCAACCGATTTAATGGTCTTGAGACAATAAGATTATAGTAATTAATAAAAACAGCAATACTACCCAAACAGTTATTGCCAGAAAAGTAGCCTTTCGTGCTGACCTGCCCCCAATAAGTGTACCAGTTTTTATGTTAGTCTCAACTCCATTTC
>CAZDAF010000142.1:0-8904 GCA_964503115.1 uncultured bacterium | reverse complement strand
GCGTACGAAGGTTCCGATGGCCGAATACATACGGGAAGGGGTAGATCTGATGCTTAAAAAGCACAGGAAAGATGTACCGGGGCAACAGCTTTCTTTCATGGAAGAGGAGGATTGAGAATGCCTGTATTTCAGGAAAAGGCGGATTTGGGACACCAAATCGCCTCTGCGGCGGAGCTCATCGAGCGGATGAATGATGATTATCGTTTTCACCCTCTTTTCGGGGTGGCGATGTTAAAAGTTAGTTTCGAGCTCAGGCCGGGCAAGTTACCCGGCTTTAACGTGATCTTAAAAAAGATCCTCAGCGGTATCAATACGGACGAGAGCGAACTGGACGATTTTATCCGGCTCCATCGCTCGAGTCTAGAGCGCCGCTGCAAGGAGGTTGGGATATAGATGATATAGAAAGGTAATATTTCCCTCCGGCTGGCTTTTTCCAAAGCAAGCCTCTTCCACCCAACTTTGGGCGTGCCCCCCGCCACGGCGCGCCCTTTTTTTACCTTTTGACTTATAAAATCGTTTCAATTACCCTCATTGAAACACGGGTTTTAAGCCCCGTGTCCGGTATAGATTACATCCAAGGAGAGAACAACGGTGAGTTTTTCATCGAAAAGAAGCAATAATTCAAAATCGAGATTGGTACTTGTGTTTGTGGTAGTTTTTTCCATTCTTATCGGTTGCGTCGGCAAGCCGTCCGTTCCGACTGCCGGCAAGGAGTCGGTGGTGTGCGATCTTATGGATCGAAGGAGGCGATTCAGCGTCATCGAGGCGGACGTCAATTTTAGATTTCCCGAGGGAGTACTTTTCGCGTCCAGCCTTGAGGGGCATGCGGTGTACAAGACGGGAGAGAACGGCCCCATGCTGAGACTCGTCACTTTCGGGCCGATGGGTGTTCAAGCTTTGGACTTGTTGGTAAAAAATGGAGATTTTCTGGTGATGGTACCGGGGCGCAAAGAACCGATGAGCCGGCGGGACCTTTGCGAAATTTATGGCGATAATACGCTGACTCAAATTCCTTCGCTTTTGGCCCGGATTCCGGGGTTGTTTTTTGGCGGGGTGCCGGATGAACTGAGTCATGATTGGGAATTTCGGCGCGATGCCGGGAACACTTGGTTGACTTCACTGGATGGATACGATTTTCTAATTGTGGGAATGCCTCCTGTGATCAGAAAAGTCGTGATCGCAAATTCGGATATCGGAAAAATCGTGGTGGAAATGGAGAACTGGGAAGAAAGTTCCGGGGGATTGTTTCCGATAAAGGCCACAACAAAATTTGACAAGAGGACATTGTTCAGTTTCAAAATAAGAAGCTTCAATATTGGACCTTCCTTACCGGACGACGTTTTTATCATGGGAGCCCACTCCCGGACGCCGTTACGTAAACTATTGAAAATTAAAGCAATTTAGCCGTTTTTTTCAGGTAAAATTTGGGGCTTGACAAACGCCTCCGGTTTTGTTACCATGTATCTCGAATTAAGTGCCGGGGTGCCTGAAACCCGAGACTGGGAGGTGCTGATAAAGCTTCCAGGGAATAGGTGGCCGGAATCAAAAAGTATGGGCTCTTGACCTCGATAAATCGAGACCTGAGCCCTTAGCTGCATTAAGGACGAAACGGCCGAAAAACCCGTGAAAGCAATCTCCCCAAAAAAAGAAGGAGGTGATAGTCAGGAAAAGTAGGATTGAAGGCAGAGCTCGGGCGGCCGGACGGCCGTAGCGTTTGCATAGTGAATTTTCAAAACCGAGCCGATTATCTTGGCACAAAAAGGGGAAAACGAAAAAAGACAGAAAATATTCGGAAAATGTAAAACAGGGGAAAAAACAACAAACACAAAAAGAAAGTACAAAAGGTTAGGTAAAGGAGGAAATTAAAAATGAGTAGAAAACTGATAGTAGCGGCCGTAGTAGCGATGATCGCTTTCGGTGCGACCTTTGCTATGGCCACCGAGTCCAGGAAAGAGACTCTGGGTAACCAGGGCCTTTATCTGAAGGACGATACCACCATCTTCGCCAACCCGGCCACAATGTCAGCCTACCGCAATATGATCCGTCTGCACATGGGCGGCATAGATGACATTATCGAGTCGGACGTTGCAACCGAGGAAGCTTCATACACTACCGATATGCACGCCTACGGCGGCGGCACCATAGGCCTGACGGACGCTTTGACACTCGGCCTTTTCGTCGGACGCAACCCATCGTATGAGATGGGTGGAATCAGCACGATCAGAAGCAAAGCCGTTGATCTCAGCGCCGGAGAGTTTCTTGACCCGTTTGCAATCAGTGCATTTGCTGATGACGCCGTTGATTGGATGAATCCTTTCGATGTCATAGTCAGCTACAAAATGGGCAACCTGGCTGTCGGTTTGAGCTATTACCTGGCCAACGGTAAGATGGAGGATGAAAATAACCTCTCCGGTGTTACTTATGAGGCCAGTGCCAGACTCCATAGTCTCAAGTTCAGCGCCCTCTACAAAACAGACAAGATGAAGCCCATAACAATGTGGTTCCACTGGGATCCTTACAGCATTGTCGGTAAGTACGCAGACAGCACAAACTCTTATGAAACAACTCTTTCGGGCAACAAGATGGTGCTCGGCACCAAGGTGTTCTACAGCCTGAGCGACAGCGTAACCGTCGTTCCTGCCGTAATGTGGCAAAACACCTCCGGCGAACTCGAATGGGACGAAGAAATCGTTCTTGACCATCCCTCCTCAGTCGATTACAAAATGAACACACTTATGACCGGCATGAGTGTGCAGTACAAGGCCGACAAACTCTTCCTTATCACTAGCCTCAGCTTAAAATGGAGCAAGGCCGAAACGACATCCGATGCCGACGTTACCGACTTGGCGGTAGTGGAAAGCACCAGCAAGACATTTTCCTGCCCGGTGGCTGCAATCGGTATCGAGTACCAGGCCAAAAAGTGGTTGATGCTTCGCAGCGGAGTCAACACCACCACGGTTTGGGCCTCCAAAACTAGCGAGTCCACCGAAACCGACGACACCACCGGCGCCTTAATAGCCGACTCTTCGTCGCTCGAAACCATTCAGCCGACGACGGCGTCTGTCGGCGTCGGATTGCTCTTCGGCAACCTCACCGTCGACGCTACATTGGGCAACATGATCCTCGCGGGCGAGGATGGCTCTTCGGATGCCGGCAACGGCCCGAACCTGTTCAGCCATCTCGATGTTAAATACATGTTCTAATTAACCGACTACGATTGACGCAAAAAGGGGACCGTTGAAAAATGGTCCCCTTTTTTCATGTCGGACCACCCACCTCGACGTACAACCATGTAGGCCCGACCAATGCAATGGAGAATAAGGAAAAAGAGGGTGGGTAAAAAATGGAAGTGAGTAAAAATAAGAAACATATCGTGGTATTTTTGTTGTTGATGATCTTTTTCGTCGGCGTTGCGAGGGCTACCGAATCCCGGGTGGAAACGCTTGGCGGCCAGGGCCTTTACCTGATGGACGATACCAATATTTTCAGTAATCCTGCATTGTTGTCGAACCACCGGAATATGCTCCGTTTCCATTTGGGGGGCGTGGATGACTTTGTTGAATCAAGCTCGGTGACGGGCAAGGCCGTGATCACTCGCGACTTGCACGTCTACGGCGGCGGTACAATGGCAATAGGCAGAGCCCTTACCGTCGGTATCTTCGTAGGTCGCAACCCGTCGTATGAGATGGGCGGCATAAGCGACGTCGGATCGGGCATTGTCGATTTAACCACCGGCATAGACCTCGACGGGGATGGCAATGACGATATCCCCGGAACTTTCTTTTTCCCATTCGAGGTTTACGGATTGAGGGGCGCCGTCGATTGGGAGAATCCCTTAGATGTCATCCTCAGCTATCAGGTCGGCCACATGGCTTTCGGCATAAGCTACTACCTGGCCAACGGTAAGGCCGGGTGGGAGAACGAGTTCTATGCCCCCGGTGTTACCGAGGAGATGGAAGTCGGGGCCACGCTGCATGGCATTAAATTCGGCGCTCTTTACAGGTCGGCCAGGATGAGGCCGATCACCATGTGGATGCAATGGGATCCTTACAGCATTGTCAGTGAGTACGAACTCGACGACGAAGCGGATATTATCGAAAAAAGATGCAAAACCACACTGAGCGGCAGGAAATTCGTCTTTGGCGCGCGCATGCACTATAACCTGAGCGATACCCTCACAGTCGTTCCGGCAATCGAGTGGGAAAACACTTCCGGCGAAGTCGAACTGGACGACGTTCCCGACACCGATGTGGTGTTTGATGTGCTGAATTTCACCGAGGAGGATCTGGGCATTGGTTTCGAGGTGAATTCCTTTATTACAGGCGTAAGCTTGCAATATAAGACCGACAGGATATTCGCCATCGGCAGCCTCTGCTTGCTCTGGAGCGAGGCTGAAACAACCGTCAATATTGCGGACACCGGCTATGAGACTGTCAGCGCCGATAAGATATTTTCCGCCCCGGTGGCCGCGCTGGGCATCGAGTTCCATGCCAAAAAGTGGCTGATGCTGCGCGGCGGAGTCAACACCACCACCGTATGGGCGACCGAGACCGTCGAGTATAATGAACACGACGTGGACGTGGAAGGCGAATTGGTCGTGGAAGACTCCGGGCTCGTAACCGTTCAGGAGACCACGGCGACAATCGGCGTCGGCCTGCTCTTCGGCAACCTCACCATCGACACCGCCTTGGGCAACAAGTTCCTTGCAGGTGAGGGCGGCGCAAGCGAGGGCGGCATCGGCCCGAACCTGTTCAGCCATCTGGACGTCAAGTACGTGTTTTAACCCGGATTATTAAACCCAGATTTTGCGTTTGACATTCGAACAAAGATCAGTTGCTTTCGTTATTTCGCTTTAATATCGAATACTTACAATGCACTTTTTCAACTGCAATGCAGTTAAAAACAACACTATTCAGTGCGACGGACAAGGGATTTAAATCCCTTGTCTGACTCGATATTTACCTTGTTTCTATCTCCAACTGCAAAATCTGGGTTAAACAATCCGCGCTGGTTTTTTTTCGTAGTTTTTTATTTGTGGTTTTTTATTGTTGAAGACGGCGGTTTGGCCTCTGTCGACTATGACAGTCCGGTCGGTCAAATCGTGGCGGGCCGCTTCCCGTTTGAACAGTTGCAGAGGCTGTCTTGCCGGCTCGAGGCTTAGGGCGAAGGTACCGAAGTGACATGGGATGCACCATTCCGCGCCGAGGTCCCCGAAGGCCCGCAACGCCGCCCGTGGGCTCATGTGGAAATATTTCATAAAAAACCACGGACTGTATGCCCCGATGGGCAATATCGCCACGTCGGGGTTGGTACGTTCTCGAATTTGGGTGAAATGCGGCCCGTAGGCGGTATCTCCGGCGAAATAAATACTGCGTCCGGCGGCTTCGATAACGTAGCCGATAGCGCCTCGGGCCGATGCGCCAAGTCCCACCACGCGAATGCCAACATGTATGGCCGGTACGGCGGTTATTTTCAGGCCGGGGGCGGGTTCGAAGCTGTTCCAATCATCGAGCGCCGCCGTTTCGCGGTATCCCAGCCTTTTCGCCAACCCGGCGGTTTCACGTGGAACCGCCAGCGTGGCGTTTCGGTTCAGGCGACGTAGCGTCGGAATGTCCATGTGGTCCAGGTGAGGGTGAGAAATAAGAACGGTATCCACCGGTGGAAGTTCTTCCGCTCCGAGGGCCGGCGGATTGAGCCGCGGCCATATACCGGCTATGCGGGAACTCAGCATCGGGTCGGTTAAAACTCGACCGCCGGGCCACTCGATCAACCAGGTGGCATGGCCGATGAAAGTAAGGGAAATCACATCTAATAATAAGTGCGAAGTTATCAGTGCGAAGTATTAAAATACAGACAACTTCGCACTATTTACTTTTAGCGTTGATGACAAGACCCGATCCAAATTCTCGAAACGGAAAGGCTTTCTCAACACTTCCCTGATGCCGAGAGTTTTGGCTTCCTGTTCTATTTCGTTGTTAAGATAGCCCGAGAGAATGACAATCGGCACTTGCCCGAATTTTGCCCGGAGATCCTTGGTCAGTTCGAAACCGCTTTTATCGGGGAGGCCCAAGTCTATGAGATAAATATCAAAGGGCGCTTCAAACTCGAGAGCCGTAGCGGCAGAGTGCGCCCCAAGGGTTTCCCAACCATACTCCTCCAACCCCATCATCAGGCTGTCACGTATGGCTTCTTCATCGTCAACAATCAACAATCTTTTCGTATTTTTACCCATGGCCTAATTATTCTAAACATTTCCGGTCATTTGTCATCCCATACAGGGGGTCGAGGGAAAAAGAAGAGGTTTCAAGCCCGAAACACAAAAATTTCTTACCATCCCTTGCGGCCTATATCATGTTTTATAGGCCATCGAAGCACACGATAAACCAAAATCGGCAATTTTTTTAACATATTTGAGCGTTAGGTACGGTTTGTCTAAAAAATATATACCAATGGCATTTTCGATGTTTTTTAGGGTTGTTTATGTAAAAAAACTTGCTATTCTCGTCTATTAAACAAAGGATGAGAAATTGCGAAATCTCGAAATAAAAGCCCGGACGGACGATTTGAAACGGTTGCACAACATTGCCGCCAATCTCGGCGCTGCGCCGGGCGGCAAGCACAGACAGGTGGATACGTATTTCAAAACCCCAAACGGGCGGCTGAAGCTGAGAGAATCGTCAATGACGGGCAACGAGCTGATAGCCTACTTCAGGCCCGACGGCACCCAGGCGGCGGAATGCGAATACGAGCGCTTGCGCGTTCAGGATGCCACTCGTCTAAAAAAGGCGCTGGAGCGAACCATTGGAATATCGGTGGTAGTGGTCAAAGACAGGGAGCTTTACAGGCTCAACAATGTTCGCATACATCTCGATGAGGTCGAAAAGCTGGGCGATTTCATTGAACTGGAGGTCGAACTCGACGAAATGACCCCCACCCACAACCCCGATGCCGAGATTATGATCCGGGAGTTAATCCAGGCGTTCGATATAAAGCCGGAGGATATGGTGGAGTGTTCATACGCCGACCTGCTGAGCCGCCATGGAGAGGTGTAGGTTATGAAATCCCGCGAAGAAACAAGTTCTGTTCCGATAGCCGATCCTGTTCTGAGCGATAATGCGCCGTTGCTGGTGCTTTCCAGCGACAGCGGGTTTACCTCGGAGATCAAGGAATTCGCTGAAGTCGAGGGTTTCAGTGTCTTCGGAGTGCCGCCGGCGGGTTTTGGGCCGAGGGAAGTTCGACGAAAATACTCCGCCGCCGTAGTCGACTGCCGTTCATATTTCGGCGTAGCGCAAAAGGTTATGAGAAATCTCCATGAAATACATCCCGGCCTGCCGATACTTGCAGTGGTGTCGAATAGTGAGCGGGAAAAATCGAAAAAAGATCTGTTATATGGAGCGGGCGCCGATTTTTGCATATCGGAAGAGGCTCGCTCCGTAGCGCTCGAGGAAAGCGTACATTTATTGATGCGCTTGACTCGAACCAAGCATCGGCTGGAGAACTCCGAGGAAATATTACGAATACGCAGTATGGAGCTTTCGGCTTTGCGGCGCGATATGGACGAAAGCCAGTTGCAACTCGCCAAGCGGGTTCAGGAGCAGATCACGGTGTACCGAGCCGCCCGCGCCATGATGAGAGTTTTCGATTTCGACGATCTTGCCAACGAAATCGTTCGACTTGGAACTATCGAGTTGGGCGCCGAGGTGGGCAGTCTGATGCTTATCGATGGCAATGATTTGGTGGTGCGAGCGCTTTACGGCCACATACCGGGCGAAGACCCTATTTTGGGCCGCAGGCAGAATGTTGGGGAGGGCATATCGGGATGGGTGGCAAGGGAAGGGAAACCCTTACTTATTAGAGATATCGACCGGCACGATCAATTTCGGGAAAGAGGTGGAGTCCGTTATAAGACAAAATCGTGCGTCAGTTGTCCTATAATAGCGCGAGGGAGGATTCGCGGGGTCATCAACATCAACAATAAAAAAGGCGGCGATTTTAGCGAGGATGATCTCAGATTACTCCAGACTCTTGCCATGACTTCCGGTTTCGCGTTGGACAATTTCGAGTTAATCGAACAGATCAGGCGCGCTGAAACCTTGAGCAACATCGGCGAGTTGGCCACTCGCATGGCACACGAAATTCGCAACCCATTACACGCCATAAAAATGAACATCCAGATACTAGGTAAAAAATTTCCCATGGATGAGGACGACCGGGAATACTACGACATCCTTCTCGGGGAAATCGAGCGTCTGGAGAACCTTGTTCGAGAAGTTCTTTCATTTGCCCGCCAAGACAGGCTAAACCTTGTGAGTTGCGACTTAAACCGGTTATTGGATCGCACTCTTGCAGTGCTGAAGAGTCTGCTTGATGAGAAGGACATCGAACTGGTGTTCGATCCGGCCCCGGATTTGCCGATGATATTGGCGGATGAGGCGAAGATCGAACAAGCGGTAATGAACCTTGTGGTTAATGCGGTCGAAGCGGTGTCGAATGGCGGAACGCTGCGTATTTCGACCGAAGTGTTCAAACCTTTTATTTATCCCAGGAGTCAATACGGCGAAGAAATCCCCGACGCGCCCCAAGATGAACACCGTCACGCCGTCGTTACCGTGCGGGACAACGGAACAGGGATAAAGCGAGAATATTTCAGTAAGATATTTCGCCCGTTCTTCACCACAAAGGTGGACGGTACCGGCCTCGGACTCAGCACCACGCGAAAAATTATCGAGTCGCACGGTGGGAATCTGACTTTTGAAAGCAAGGTCGAAGTCGGCACTACATTCAAAATAGAGTTGCCGGTTGCGGAAGATTCCCCGAAAAACGGGACGGGCATTTTGGAAAACATAGAAGCAGGGAGGTGAAAGCTCATGCCCGGCAAGCTTATGGTTGTGGATGATTCCAGGG
>CAZDAF010000141.1:0-8913 GCA_964503115.1 uncultured bacterium | reverse complement strand
AATTTCCTTAATGATAACTTCTTTCTTGTTCATAGTTTTATCCTTTGTATTCCCAATTTAAATATATCATGATAAGCATCTTTTAGCAATGCGGTTTTAGTGCAATTCATAGCTCTAAGAAATAACGGATGGGAATGTACGCCGATGAGGACATTTTTTGCTTGCCTTTGCCGCTTGATTTATTCGATTTTTCGGCCTACCGTGTCATAAACCGGTTTGGGATATAATCCGACAAGGAGGAATATGGATATGGAAAGTTTGACCGGCTCTGAGGTGCTTATCAGGGCTCTTTCGAGCGCGGGCGTCGAGTGCCTGTTCATGAAGGAACATCCCGAAACCGAGGCCATCGAGGAGGCTGTGGCGACGGAAGGTTCCATCAGGCATATAGCGCCCGTAAGTGAAACGTGCAGCGTGCCGATGGCCGACGGTTACACGCGCTACTCGGGCAAGCCCGCCGTTGCGATAACCGCCGGAGGCGGTCATCTCCTTAACCAGATAGTCGGTGTGGCCAGCGCCTGGGCGGACAAATCCCCTGTTATAAGCATCGGCGTTTGCGGCGACATTTCCGAAAGCACCTCGCCCATATTCGACCGGGAGAATTGGGATCAGGCGGCGATTTTTTCCGCCGTTTCGCGCTGGACCGCCACTGTAAGCAGGTGGGAGCTTATTCCCGGTATAGTGCGCCGTGCCGCCCAGGAAGCCATGTCGCGGCGGTGCGGGCCGGTGCATATAGAAATACCGCTCGAATTGCTCAAAAAAAGGGAAGAGATTTCCGAAAAGGCTGCGGCATGGTTAAGCCACAAGACGTTTTTTGCGCAAATGCAATCTCCGCCGCGTGGCGATCCGGGCATGGTTCGAAGCGCCTTCGAACTGCTGCGTACCGCCCGAAAGCCGTTGATTATCGCCGGCGGTGGCGTTATCAGATCGGGAGCGGTCGAGGAAGTCAACGAGTTGGCAATGAAGATGGTTGTTCCGATAACTTCCACCATGGGAGGGATGGGCGCCGCGCTGCCCGATAACCCCGCCTTCCTGGGCGCTGCGAGTTACTTGAGCGGCGAGGCGTTTCATACCGCCATCAAACAAGCCGATGTCGTACTGGGAGTCGGGTGTTGTTTCTCCGGCCTCGACGGATTCGGCCTGCCGCCTCTATGGTCGTCGAGTATAAAGTTCATCCAGGTAAACATCGATCCCGAGGACATCGCCATCAATCCGCCTGCAGAGGTTGCGATAGTGGGCGACGCGAAACAGGTGATCGGGCAGATGCTCGAACACGCCGCAAACGCTGCGCCGGGGCCGGACAGGTCGCAATGGCTCGCAAAGCTGAAGCGGTTGAACAAGGAACATATCGAGCGGATAATGGACGAAGCTTCCCGGCAGTGGGAGCTTATTCATCCCGCCAATGTTTTCCCGATACTTAATGAAGTAGCCGGCGATTCCGACACCATCGTCGTACTCGACGGCGGGAACACCGCCCTTTGGTCGGGTATGTTCATACCCGTTCCCGGCCCGAGGAGAGGATTTTTCCCGATGGGTATGGGAACCCTCGGACTGGGTATACCGACATCCATAGGCGTTAAGGCCGCAGTGGGAGACACTCCCGTCTCGATAATCTCCGGCGACGGCGCTTTCCTTTACAACATTCAGGAACTGGAAACCATGAGGAAATATGACATGCCGATTACTTCGGTTGTTATAAACGATTCGGCATGGAACATGATCCGCGCCGGGCAGGCGATGAGCGGGGAAATTTACGGGACCGACCTGCCGGCCCAGGATTACGCCGCCGTGGCGGAAAGCTATGGTATGGAAGGCAGGCGCGTTACCAAAAAGGAAGAGCTGCGACCGACTTTCAAAGAGGTATTTGAATCCGGCAAAGCCGGTGTGGTGGACGTTGTGGTGGATCCCGACAGCATTCCCGATTCGCTGATAAGTTTTGCCCGTGTCGAGTTTGCCGGCGCGAAAATGCCTCCATCGAAAATTATAAAATCTTTGCGGGGCGGCGGCATGAAGATGGATATACGCGCATGGAATCTGTTGAAATTTATCGCTAAAACCCGGTAGAGGAGTACGAAAGATGAGCACGATGACCGGTGGAGACGTTTTGGTCGAGGCTTTGGCCCGAGAAGGTTTCAGGCACGTTTTCAGTATGCCCGGAGGGCAGTTGCTTCCGGTTTACGACGGCATACGCGAGCACCCGATGATGGACTTGATCGCCCCGCGTCACGAGGGCGCCAGTGCGCTTATGGCGTGCGGTTACGCCATGGCTTCGGGCGAGCCGGCGGTGGTGATGTCCACGGTGGGCGCGGGCGTCATATACGAGTCCGGTGGGTTGCTGCTGGCGTGGCGCGAGCGATTGCCGGTGATTTCGATTGCGCCGCAAGTGCAAAGCTGGAAAATGAAACCCATCCAGGAAAGTTTGCAGGCTTGCGACCAGGACGAAATATTCAGGCCGTTCACCAAGTTCAGGGCCATCGTTTACCATTACGACCGTATCGGTCAACTGGTCCGACGCGCGATAAAAGTTGCGACGGCTCCCGAGCCCGGCCCTGTGCATTTGGATATTCCGGTGGATGTTTTATTCGAGTTTCACCGTGTGGGCAAATCGCGCTCCGCCAGGCTTTTTCCGCCCGGAGTTTTTCGGTTCGAGGGGCAGGTGCCGGCCAACGAGGAAGCCCTTGATGCGGCGGCCCGGCTTGTCAACTCATCACGCCGGCCGCTTGCGCTGGTGGGGCGCGGTACTCGGCATTTCGCAGGGGAAGAGTTGATGAACTTCCTCGAAGCCGCATCCGTTCCGGTACTGCATTCGCCGGCTTCGTTTGCCTCCGTCAAGTCCGATTACGATAAGAGATTAGGCGACGTAAGCCTCTGGATGGAAGATGAAGCGTTTGAAGCCGCCGCCGGGTGCGACCTGTTGTTGATTTTCGAGGCGGATGAGCCTGTGGCGCGTTTCGCGCAGGAAGTGGTAAGGCGAAATCCGCAGGTCAAAGTGGCGCAATCGGCCCAATTGGCGGCCGGCGTCGGGTCGTTTGTGCCGGTACAAGTAGGTATGGTAGGCACCATCGGGGCGGTCTTGGGCGAGTTGTCGAAACGGGTGGATGCCAAGGCGGACAGGGATGGCGAATGGATCGGGCGCTTGGTCGGCCTGAAGGCCGGGTTGGAAGAGGAGTATCTGTCCCTATTGGGACCGAAGCCGAGGGTTGAAGGCGTGCTTGGTACGATCGGTGTAGTTGCGGGGCTGCTTCGGCCACAGGATTGGGTGGTTTGCGACGGGCGGCTTGCGGCAGCGGCGGCGCTTGCAAGATTGAAGCACCCCGGTCTGCACCGCGTGGTGATGCTAGGCGACGATTACATCCCGGGCGCGGGATTGCCCGTAGCGCTGGGTATAAGGGCCGCTTCGCCGGATTCGAGAGTATTCCTCGTAACCGAGACGGATCGAATGAAGCGGCATTCGCGCGAGTTGCAGAGCGGAACCAGATACGGCCTGCCGGTGACGACGTTTCTGTTCCAGGATAAGGCCGTGAAACCGGACGAAGAGGTGGACTTTACCATGTTGGCAAGAAGTTTCGGAGTGCGGGCTCATGCCATCACAGAGCCGGTCGAGGAGATAACGCCCGATGTCATCGAGGAATCGTTTTCTTCGAAGGCCGGCACACTTTTTGACGCATCGACATTTTAAATCGGGCATGAAGCATCGTGTTCAAGACTGCTACCCTGCCGTTAGATGTTCCTTTCATGCCGGCCGGAAACATCACTTCACCTTTGATGTCAAAATGGTATGGTTTTCCGTATGAAGCTGATTTTATTCATAATAGGAGCCATTGTTATCTTCCCTTTTGTCGTTACCGGAGCGGACCGGTATTCCGGTGTGTTGCCTTCATTTCTGAAGGGGCGGGCAAACGGCGCGTGGGTGGCCGCAAGAAGGGCGAAAGTACGCTCGAGAGCATCAAGCTCCGCGTCGGTGGTATGGAGCCCTACGCTCGGCGACCCTGTTGAAGTGAAAGGGAGGGAAGGGCGTTGGGCCAAGGTGTCTCGCGATGACGGGAAGAAAGGTTGGATCGAAAGCCGTAACTTGAGCGTCACCTGGATTGTCGTCCAGAAGAAAAAACGACGCTTTGCGCTTATGGAAGGTTTGGCGGAAAAAGGGAAATGGCGCATCGATCTCGGCCCGAATCCCGTGGGCGACAAGGTTATGGAAGGCGACCTCGCGCCGGGACATTATCGCACCCCGGAAGGCGAGATGTATGTGTGCCGGAAAGTGCCCAACAGCAAGTTTTATAAGGCTTATTTATTGAGCTATCCCACAATTGCGCACGCAAAACGGGGGCTTGAGAAAGGCCTTATAAACAATGCTCAGTACAGGTCTATTGTCAGGGCGATAAACAATAGAGGCGTTCCACCTCAAAATACCAAACTCGGAAGCTATATCGAGATACACGGAAACGGCACCGGAGGCCTTTACGACTGGACTTTGGGATGCATAGCGGTTCGGAATAAAGTAATGGATATACTATGGCCACAAATATCCGTCGGAACACCGGTGGTGGTTGTCCCGTAATAACTTATCTATCTGTATGCAGCCCTGATTAGTACCCCATCTCGTTTCGGAGTGAGCGGATGGCGCGGTGGAGCGCCAAGTAGGCACGGCCGGGCGGGAAGCCGGCGTCAACGGCCAGGACGACGAAGTAACCATCGACATGTACCGGCGCGGTGTAATAGTCCAGCTTTTCGGTTTTTACGGTAAGCGACCTCGGATTACCTGTCTTGGTGGTGGCGGATATTCGCCTGGTCGCCTCGAGCAGAATTCCGTAATGAGCGCCCATGAATTTTACGTGATATGAATCTCCGTTGCGGCTGACCTGATCCACGGCCTCGCCTTCGTAGTCGGCAAACACCGCCCCCATCGCCCCCGGCACCGACTCTATAAGTGCTTTCAATATGGACTGAAAGGGCATTTCATTCAGTCTCGCGCAGACAAGGGGGTTAAACCCCTTGTCTCATCTTATGCGGCCTCCTGACCGTTTGGTTGAGTATCAGCCAGCCGCACGCTTACCAGCTTTGATATTCCCTTCTGCTCCATCGTGACACCGTATAGCGTATCGGCAAGTTCCATTGTCCGCTTGTTGTGCGTGATGATAACGAACTGGCTTGTACGGCTCAACTCCCGCACGAGATCGTTGAAGCGGTCTATGTTGACATCGTCCAGCGGGCTGTCCACCTCGTCGAGTATACAGAACGGGCTGGGTTTTACCAGGAAGAGGGAGAATATGAGCGCCACGGCGGCCAGGGCCTTTTCGCCGCCTGAAAGCAACGTCATTTTTTGCAGCTTCTTGCCGGGAGGTTGAACCACGATTTCGACTCCTGCCTCAAGAATATCGGGGTGATCTTCGAGTATTATACTCGCGCGGCCGCCTCCGAAAAGCCTCGGGAAAATTTTGCGGAAATGCTCGTTGACCTGCTCGAAGGTTTCCGCGAACCGCTTGCGGCTGGTGCGATTGATCTTTTTGATGACCGTCTGCAAGTCGTCGATGGATTTCAGCAAATCTTCGCGCTGGCCGCTGAGGAAGTCGTACCTTTCTTTAAGCTCTTCATATTCCTTTATGGCCGTTAAGTTTACTTCACCCATCCTGTCGATTAGGTTGCGCAGTCGAGTTCGACGCTCGTTTTTCTCATCGATGATTGCGCTTTCCTCGATAGGGCGCGGGCCGATTTCCAAAATGTCCACGGCGTATTTATCGTCCATGTCGGAAACGAGGTGCTCGATTTTGAGTGTGCATTCATTGCAAGCCACGTAAAGTTCGCCGAGAGAGCGCCTGACTTCCTCGAGGTCTCCTCTTCGTTCCTTCAAGGTTTCTACCTGCTCGGTTTGCGCCGCGAGCGATTTTTCGTGCAGATCGCGTTTTTTGGAGAGATTGTCCTCGAGGTCCATACGCCGGGTATGAAGTGCATCGAGCTTTTTTCTTAAATCCTCGATTTCTCTTTCCAACTGTCCGGTTTCTTCCGCTCCCTGTGCGATTTCGCTCATTTTGTTCCGGCGGTTGTCGGTTAATTCATCCTTTCGGGAGGTAAGCTCCGCATAACGCCGCTCGAGCGTCTCGAGCTTTTCGCGAGAGGTGGCGTGATCTATCCTGAGGTTTGTGAGAGTTTCTTCTCGCGTGGCAATTTCTTCTCCGAAGACCTTTAGCGTTTCCGTCCCTTTTTCCACCACCTGAGCGAGGTCGGCCAGGCGAAATTCCTTCGAGCGATATGTTTCATCCAACTCCGCAATACGACGAGCGCATTTTTCCGCATCGCGCACCAGCGCCGCTTCCGATTCGGCAAGCTCGTTCAGGTTGCTATGTATACGTTCGGTATCGCCGGTGTATCGTTCGAGTTCTTTTTCGTGGTGCAGGATTTCCATTTCGCGCTTGTGGTGGCCGCTTTTTGTTTCTTCGATATGTTCCTTGGTTTGGGCGATTTTCTCCTCGATGACTGCGCAATCCGCCGACGCGGTTTCCACCTGCGTTTTCAACCGGTCTACTTCGTTTTCGAGCTCGCGAATATCACGACGTTTCTTGAGAATGCCCGTTCCGATGGAAGCGCCGCCGCTAAGCACACCGACGGGATCGAGCACTTCCCCATCAAGCGTAACGAGCATCTTGCGGTGGCCGTTGGAACGCCATATATCGATAGCCGTGGAGATGTCCGGCACGACGACAACGTCTCCAAGCAGGAAGGAAATCACACGATTATATTCAGGTTCGACTTCCACCAGGTCGATCAGGTTGCCCACGATTCGATCGTTATACACTTCGGGTAACGGCCCTGACCCGTACATGCTTTCTCCACCGGGTGCCTGAACCTCGATAGGTATGAATGTTCCGCGCCCTGCGGATTGGGTTTTGAGGTAATCGATGGCCTCCACGCCTTCGGTGTGGCTTTTCACTATAATGTATTGCAGTCTTTCTCCCAAAACGGCCTCGAGCGCTTTCTCGTATTCGTATGTAGTGTTCACGATGTCTGCGACAAGGCCGTATATTCCTTTCTTATCTTGCTTTTGGAGCATAATCGAGCGTACGCCTTCGTTGTATCCCTCGAGGTTGGCTTCCAGCTCGCGTAGCGAATCGAATCGACTGAGTCGCTGGTTGAACTCCGTCCTGAGCGCTTCGAGGCGTACTTCCTTTTCCAGAAACTCATCTTTAAGCCCTTCGAGACGAGCGGTTTCGTCGGCAAGCTCCCCCTCGAGCGCTTCCCTGGCGCGAATCAGGTCGTCCAGGTTGCGGGTAAAGTCGAAAGATAGCTGTTTGAGTTTCTCGATTTCTTCCAAAAGGACGGTTTTTGCTATTTTCTTTTCAGCCAGACGCGCCTCGAAGTTCTCGAGTTGTTCTCGCCTTTCCTCGACAGCCTGTTTGACGGCGGAAATCGAAGCTCTCAACGCCGCCTGCTGGCTGAGCGCATCTTCGTGACTGCGTCTTATGGTTTCCATCCTTTCGCGTGTTTCGACCAATTCCGTTGCGCGCGTTTCGAGGTCGGCGTCGTTCGACGCCACTTCCATTGTGAGCGCTTTGCGCGAATCTTCCATTGCCGCCAGTTCCGCCTCGATGGTCTCGATCTGCACCGTGATTTCTTTTATCTCCGCCTCGGAACGATCGCGCATCTCGGTAATCGATTCAATCCGACGGGTCAACATCTCGATTTGGTTTTCCGTTTCCTGGGCTTCGCTTTGGGCCCGGAAGTGATTTTGGCTCAGTTCGTCTATTTCTTTTTCGAGTTCGAGCAGGTTTGCGCGCGCGGTTTCGAGCCCCGCCTCGCGCGTCTCGATGTCGTTGGCGAGTTCCATTTCCCGATCCTTGCCGGCGCGGAGTTTACTTTCCTTCCGATCGAGTTCCGATTGCAACTCGGCGAGTTTGTGCGACGCCAGTGCCAGGTCGAGATCGCGCAATTCCTCTTTGTATGCCTTATACCGTTGAGCCTTTTTCGCCTGTCGGTTAAGGCTGTCGAGCCGGCTCGATATTTCACTTAGTATGTCGTCGAGACGGGTGAGGTTGTCCTTTGTGGACTCCATTTTTCGCTCGGCGGACCTTTTGCGGGATTTGTACTTCGCGATGCCCGCCGCTTCCTCGATAAAAGTTCTCAAATCTTCCGGTTTGGCGCTGGTTATCCGGTCTATCTGGCCTTGCTTGATAATCGAATATGCCCTGGTCCCGACGCCAGTGTCCATAAAGAGCTCGAGAATGTCGCGCAAGCGGCAGGGGGTCTTGTTGATAAGATATTCGGATTCACCGGTGCGGTGGAGTCGCCTGGTGACCATTATTTCGGAGTGAGAGGCGAACTGTGCCGGGCCGGTACCGCTCGAATTGTCCAGCACAAGGTTAACCTCGGCCATCCCGATCGGCTCGCGGTTCTCGGTGCCGTTGAAGATTACGTCTTCCATCAGGCCGCCGCGAAGGTTCTTGGCGCTTTGCTCGCCCATAACCCACAACACGGCGTCCACGACGTTGCTCTTCCCGCAACCGTTCGGGCCGACAATGGCGGTAATGCCCGGTTGAAACACCAGCTTGGTGCGCTCAAGAAACGATTTGAACCCACCTAGCTCAATTTTCTTAAGCCGCATATACTTATCCCCCGTACGGGCAGACCCCGCTATCGGCTACCGGACAAATTCCGGCATACCGGTTTATTTGTAGAATTTAGCACTTTTGTACGCGCTTGTAAAGGGCAAAATACAATAGAATGTATATTTCCCACGCCGGGTATACTACATCTTGTGTTTCAAGCCGTCAAGAGGGGGAATGAGAAAACAAGCCAAATGCGGTAAAATTCACCAATTTTCTCTAATGGTAGGCCCGTGACTATTAATCACAGATGCGATTTGTACTTAGCCCGGATTATTCATGGATTACTTTGGCCCGCGTTCCTGAGGAATTCCGCCGAAGG
>CAZDAF010000140.1:0-8960 GCA_964503115.1 uncultured bacterium | reverse complement strand
GGATAATTGATACTTCCACCTTGGATTCCATGCTGTACGGTCTGGCGAGAAAAAATGTAATTCTCGAGCCGATGAGCCGCCAATTCATGTACAATTTCGAGTTCTTCGTCCAGGATTTGATGATCATGGTCGAGGAGTTTCAAGCCGACTGCGCCATATACGCAGGCCACCTCGGTTGCAAACACGGATGGGCGGCTACCGGCCTGCTCAGGGAAGCGTGCCGGAAGGCGGATATACCCTTGCTGGTGTTCGAGTTCGACATGTTCGATCACAGGGTGATGGGACAGGAGGAACTGAAAAGCAAGTTGACCCAATTCGTCGAGGATATCGTCTGGCCGAGAAAACAAAGCAGACAAATGGCGGGGGTTTAACATGACGCAGTCGTCTACCACTGATCTAGCGGAAATAACAGCCGGATTCATTGATCGCTTCGGCGCAATCGGCCCACTGATCGCATTTATAGCTCCGGATTTGAAACTCACCGTGCTCATTAAGCTCAAGGATCCTGATAAAAAAATCTTCGTCGACCTCGGCGCCAAGCCGATGAAAATCGAAGTGGACGGGCCGCAGGAGAAGGCCAATGTGGTTCTATCCGCTGAAGCCGATATGTTCCATTACATCCTATGGGGAGAATTACTTTTTCCCAGAGCTATAAATGAGAGAATCGCACTGCTTGAAATAACGACCGGCTCTCTGCCCGATATACCCATGTTCGGATCTACCGGAAAACGGCATAGAGCGCCCGGCAAAAACAAGCTGTACGAGGCATACCTGATAAACATCGGCGCAGGCCGGCTGCTCGATGACCCCAAAGGATTCAGCTTCCCGCCGGACCCCGATCGTGGAGTTCGGACCATCGAGCTGGAACCGCAAAAGGGCGAGGGATTGTTGGCGAGAATAATCTACGCCGCCACTTTCGGTATCGGGCTGGTAGGGGGATTTGGGTTGCGCAGCTACCTGAAACGATTCGAAATCGGGCGCTCGCGCGTTCCGGACATAGACTATGTCTCATTCGATGAAGCGTTCGAACCTCTGCCCCCGCCGCCGCCCAGGCGCAACGGCATCGGGGCGGGGTTGGAAAAGTTCTTCTTTTCGAGATTGGATGTATTCAAATTGATCGAGTCAATGGTGAAGGGAATGGAAGCTTCGGGCGTATTGAAAAACCCGATTCAGATGACATCGTCCATACTAAAAGGGCGGGTGTAGGAACCCGCCCGAATCCTATAGACACTTCCACACACAAAAACTTGCATGGGCGACCCCGCCGAGGTGGGATCACTCGTACTTCCTCTGCTCGTGAATAATTCGAACTAATTGCCTAAAACGCGTTAAAGCAAATCCGTTTATATAGCAACGACTTTTTGGGCGTAAATGAAAGTCAGGTTGCACACAAGATGCAGCAGTGTGGGATAAACGACGCTTGATGTGCGTGCCCTCATCCATCCGAAAAGCAGTCCCGGAAAGAACACCAGAGCGCGAAAAACCGTCGGCTCGACCACGCAGTGCGTGGCTGCGAAAAGCACCGCTGCGACTATCAGGCCGGGGCCGACCGGGGCGCCGATAAGCTTCCAGGGCCGTCCCCATCGCTCTTCGAGTTCGGTCTGCAACCAGGCCCGGAAGAAAAACTCCTCGGGGAAGGAAACGACAAGCAACTGTACCAATATCAGCCTCACCGGATGTCGAGGCAGCGCATCGATCCAGCTAATCGGCGAAAACATCGTAAAAAAAACGATGTAGGTCGGCACAAGTACCACAACGGCCACGAGCAACGTTTCGGCAAGCGAACGGAATCCTTTGCCCCATGATATGCCGTATTCGGACAGGTGAGTACTCTTCCACAGGAACGGCAGGGGCAGGTAAAGAAAAACGGCGGCGGTAATCAGCGCGGCGTGACCGCCCGATTGAAAAATCGGCAAACGTATCAGCACGGCAACCGCCGCTATAGCTCCTAATACGCTGCCGGCAACTGCGGTAGTTCTTCGGTTCTTCACGTTAAAATAAAATGCGATTTGGCGTCGGCCGGCGGGAAAATTGGAAGTTGAGACCGATAATTGTTTTCAAGAAAGAGCGCCAGGAACAATCAGAAACTTGCCGGCGACTTTCTTTGTCCAACAAACAAATTCGCCGTGGCACACACATTTTTCGGCGACGGCGGCTTTCTAGCCACTAAAAAATTTGCTCACTAAACCTTTGGCGACTTTCCCCTCGTCCTTCGCCAACAGTTCGAGTTCACCCTTATCCAGCCAAATCCCGCCGCATTCTTTACAGCGATCTATCATGACTTTCCGGTATTCGACTTCTTCGAGATCAGCGCCGCACTTGGGGCATTTCATCCAGTGCGTTTCCTTACGTTGTTTAGTGGATTCCTCTTTGCGCTTTTTGTCCAATTCAGAGCGAAGTTTTTTCACTCTTTCCATCTCCATCTTAACAAAAAACTCGTCTTCCTTATCGCTGGGTTTATCAAGAGCCATTGCAGCCTCCTTCTCTTCTCATTTTTCCTCCAGGGTTATTTCCATCCCGTCGTAAGACGGTTCTATTCCTTCGGGCAGCATATCGGCAAGTTCTTTGTGGTCGGCCGCATGACTTAAGTGTGTCAACAGCGTCCGTTTTGCGCCTATTTCGTGGGCCGCCTCGATTGCCTGCTCGAAGTTCATATGAGTAGGATGTGGTTTATAGCGCAACGCGTCAAGCACCAACAAGTCGATGCCGCGAATACGCTCGGCCGTTTCGGGAGGTATATGCGAAACGTCGGTGAGGTACGCGAACGGCCCTATGCGGTAAGCAAGTATTTCCATGCTCCCATGTAACACTCGCAAAGGCTCGATCTCCACCCCTGCCGCCTTAAAAGCTACTCCCGCCCGGACCACATTGGTTTCGATCATTGGTTTACCGCCGCCCTCGCTGCGGTGTTCATCGAAGATATAATCGAACATGCTTTTTATACGCTCGATTGTGTAGGCGTTTCCGAATACGGGTATCGGAGCCCACTGCAAGAAATTGAAAGCCCTCAAGTCGTCGATGCCGTGCAGGTGGTCTGCGTGCGCATGAGTGTAAAGCACGGCGTCGATACGCTTGATCCCATATCTCAACGCCTGCTGACGCAAGTCGGGAGCGGTGTCTATCAATATGGAGGCTCCGCCTGTTTCAACCAATACGCTCGGCCTGAGCCGCTTGTTTCTCGGGTCGTCGGACGTACAAACCGGGCACCTGCACCCGATAGCAGGTACACCGCTTGAGGTACCCGTCCCCAGTGCAATTATCTTCATTCCGTACCCAGTTTAACATAGCCGAATAGGCCCATCAAGTAAAGAAAAAAAAGGGCGTATTCTGCGGATAAAATTAACCGTCGGAACTAAACGGGGCGTAAAAACGCAATTTTGCCAAAAAACCCAACATATTGTGCTCATCAAAGCCGCCAAGCACAATATTTTCCAATAAGGCACTTGCCTGGATCGGGAAAATATGCTACTTTCTTCAGACTTGGGAAACAAGTTCAAAAGAGGGTATTTCAGGGGAAATCATATACATGCCTCAATCTAAAAAATCAAGAGATTCGAGCGGTTACGGCGCCGACCGGATAAAGGTTCTCGAAGGGCTCGAAGCGGTACGCAAACGTCCCGCGATGTACATCGGTAACACCGACGTCATCGGGTTGCACCACCTTGTTTACGAGATTATCGACAACGCAGTTGACGAGGTGATGGTAGGCGTCTGCAACCGCATCGAGGTAACCATACACGTCGACTCGAGCATTACCGTGGTGGATAACGGCCGCGGCATACCCGTTGACAAGCACCCGACGGAAAAGATACCGGCCGCCGAAGTCATCATGACCAAGCTGCACGCCGGGGCCAAGTTCGACAACGAGTCCTATACCTTCTCCGGCGGGTTGCACGGTGTCGGCGCGAGCGTGGTGAACGCGCTGGCCGAGTTCCTCGAAATGGAGATAAAGAGGGACTCGGAAGTGTGGTTCCAGCGCTATGTGCGCGGCAAGCCGCAAGGACATCTGGCGGTTATCGGCAAGGCGCGATCCACCGGCACTCGAATAACTTTCCGGCCCGACCCGGAAATATTCTCCGAAGCAAGGATCAGCTTCGGAACCCTCAGCCAGAGGTTGCGCGAGCTCGCGTTCCTGAACCCCGGCCTTACCAACGTGATAGCGGACGAACGGGGCGACCGCGAGCCACGTACTTTCTATTACAAGGGCGGCATCACTCAGTTCGTTCAAGACCTCAGCAAAAACAAAAAAGTGTTTCATCCAAAGCCGATCTTCCTGGAAGGCGAGCGGGAAGACGTAAAGGTCGAACTGGCGTTGCAGTACAGCGACGGTTACAACGAGGATATTTATTGCTTTGCGAACAATATAAACAACCGCGACGGCGGCACGCACTTGGTCGGTTTTAAGTCCGCCCTTACTCGAACCATAAACAGCTACGCCACCAACAATAACTTGACCAAGAACTTCAAGGAGTCCATTTCCGGCGACGACGTCCGCGAGGGGCTTACTGCGGTTTTAAGCGTCAAGCTGTCCAACCCGCAGTTCGAGGGTCAGACGAAGGGCAAATTGCTCAACTCCGAGGTCAAAGGCGTCATCGAGTCTATTATAAACGAGAGGCTTACTATCTATCTCGAGGAGCATCCTCCGGTGGCGAGGAAGATCGTCGAGAAATGTAAGGATGCCGCGCGCGCCCGTACCGCCGCTCGCAAAGCCCGGGACCTCACTCGACGCAAATCAGCACTCGATGTGAGCGCTCTGCCGGGTAAGCTCGCAGACTGCCAGGAAAAAGACCCCGCCGCGTCGGAGTTGTTCATCGTCGAGGGCGATAGCGCGGGAGGCAGCGCCAAGCAGGGACGCGACCGCAAGTACCAGGCCATATTGCCCATAAAAGGCAAAATTCTCAACGTCGAGAAGGCTCGAGTGGACAAGATGCTGTCCAACCAGGAGATACAAACCATTATCACCGCACTGGGCGCCGGCATCGGGACGGGCGCCGATGATAACGGATTCGATGTCTCAAAGCTCAGATACCACAAAATCATCATCATGACGGACGCCGACGTGGACGGGTCTCACATCAGAACGCTTCTGCTTACCTTCTTTTTCCGCAAAATGAAGCCCATAGTGGAGCGCGGCTACCTGTACATAGCGCAGCCGCCGCTTTTCAAAGTCAAAAAGGGCAAAAAGGAACGTTACATCAAGGATGAAATGCGGTTGGAAGACTACCTGCTCGAACTCGGTATCGATAACGTCAAACTACTCGCAGAAAACGGCAAGGCGCCCATGGCGGGGCAAAGGCTCATCGAGCTGGTGAAGAGAGTGCTTAAATATTACGGCATGCTTCATAATTTCGAACAACGCAAGCGCGATCCGCTTATCATCGACGCTTTTGTGCGCAGTGACGACTTCACCCCGGATGTGTTGCGCAGTCCGAAAGACGCCGAAAAGATGATGAAGCGAATACGCAAGGAATTCAAAGAAGTATATCCCGATATGCCTCCCGTCGAGTTCTGGTTGCCGGAGGATCCGGAGCAGAACGCGCGCATGGTACGATGCGTCTCGCGGAAAAACGGCTCGCAAATGGAAACCATACTTGACCTGAAGTTCGTGACCAGCCCCGAGTTCGATCAGTTGCGTAAGTTGACCAAGGCGATGGATGTAGTGGGTGAGCCGCCCTTCCTGGTGGAAAACAACGGCGACAAACTATCCTTCGTGAGTCTGAAGGAAGTGGTGGATTTCATACTCAAACAGGGACAAAAGGGCCAGGAAATCCAACGCTACAAAGGTCTTGGCGAAATGAACGCCGATCAACTGTGGGACACCACCATGAACCGCGAAACACGTACGCTTATGAAAGTCACCATAGACGACGCCGAAGCCGCCAGCCAGATTTTCGACGTGCTTATGGGCGACGCCGTCGAACCGCGCCGGGAATTCATCCAGCAAAACGCACTCAATGTCACAAACCTTGACGTTTAAAACCCTGAAACTCATCAGTGGTTCACCAAGACTTGAAGCATATATCCAATGAACCGTCAACTTTATTTTGTCGGTTAATGATGTAGGGTAACCTCCTGTAGGGGCGATTTTGAGACACCACTTACGCCTTAATTCATAGTACCGCCCGAATTTGTCTGCCAAATGGCACTTTCTTACCTGAAAACCGGGGATGCTCTCTATATTTTTACAAAATAGCGCTTTGGGGTATTGAATTCGGGAAAAAAATGATTATAATCATTTTGTTGGCACTCATTATGTGAGAGTGCTAATAAAAAAATGTGGCGGAAAAATACCAAAATATTCGGAAATTAATCTTTGAAAGGAGGATTAAAGTATGAAGATTAAACCGCTCCACGACAATATCCTTGTGCAAAGGATCGAGGAAACGGAACGAACGAAAGGGGGTATATACATACCCGACTCCGCCAAGGAAAAGCCGGCGGAAGGGAAGGTCGTCGCGGTCGGCAGCGGAAGGGTGGACGATAAGGGAAAAATCAAACCATTGGATGTCAAGGCGGGTGATCGTATACTCTTCGCCAAGTACGCCGGGACCGAAGTCAGTGTCGGCGGTGAAGATTATCTGATTATGCGCGAGGAAGACGTTCTGGCCCTCATCGCAGGGGGCTCCAAATCCAAGAAAAAGTAATTCAGGAGGATTTCAACAATGCCGAAAATTATACAGTTTGACCAGGAAGCGCGTAATTCCATCCTTGCGGGAGTGAACCAACTCGCCGACGCCGTCAAGGTTACTCTGGGCCCGAAGGGCCGCAACGTCATACTCGACAAATCCTTCGGATCCCCGACCGTCACCAAGGACGGGGTGACGGTTGCCAAGGAGATCGAGCTCGAAGATAAGTTCGAAAACATGGGCGCGCAGATGGTTCGCGAGGTCGCCAGCAAAACCAGCGACGTCGCCGGCGACGGCACCACCACCGCCACAGTGCTCGCGCAGGCTATTTACCGAGAGGGAATAAAGCTCGTCACGGCGGGCAACGACCCTATGGAAATCAAGCGCGGCATCGACAAGGCCATTGAAGTGATCGTCGGGCAACTCGAAAAAGTCTCGAAACCGACCAAGGACCGCGGGGAAATCGCTCAAGTAGGCACCATCAGTGCCAACAACGACCATATGATCGGCGATATTATCGCAGAAGCGATGGACAAAGTCGGCAAGGAAGGCGTTATAACCGTCGAGGAAGCGAAAAGCATGGAGACCAGCCTTGATGTGGTCGAGGGCATGCAGTTTGACCGTGGATACCTTTCTCCTTATTTTGTCACCGATCCGGAGCGTATGGAGATCGTACTCGAGGAACCTTATTTGTTATTATTCGAAAAGAAGATTTCCGGTATGAAAGACCTGCTGCCGCTGCTCGAGCAGATTCACCGGATGGGCAAGCCGTTGCTCATAATCGCTGAAGACATCGAGGGCGAGGCTTTGGCCACATTGGTGGTAAACAAGCTGCGCGGCTCGCTTCATTGCGCGGCGGTTAAGGCTCCCGGGTTCGGCGAACGCCGCAAGGCCATGCTGCAGGATATCGCCACTCTCACCGGCGGTCAGTTACTCGCCGAGGAATTGGGACATAAGCTCGAAAATGTAAAAATCGAGGACCTCGGCAGGGCGAAACGGGTCGTTATCGACAAGGATAACTCCACTATCGTCGAAGGATTCGGCAAAAAGGGCGACATCCAGGGACGCATAAACCAGATCAGGGCTCAAATCGAGGATACAACCAGCGATTACGACCGCGAGAAACTCCAGGAACGGCTTGCGAAACTGGTCGGTGGAGTCGCAGTGATAAAGGTCGGCGCGGCTACCGAAACGGAGATGAAAGAGAAAAAGGCGCGCGTCGAAGACGCTCTGAACGCCACCAGGGCCGCAGTCGAGGAAGGCATCGTGCCCGGCGGAGGCGTGGCCTACCTGCGCGCTTCTCCAGCGCTTGACAAGCTCGATTTATCCTCGTCTCAAATGTTCGGTGTTAACATCGTAAAGCGTGCTATCGAGGAGCCGTTGCGATGGATCGCCTTGAATGCCGGTGTGGACGGCTCAATAGTCATCGAGAGGGTTCGCAAGGGCAAAGGCGCGTTCGGTTTTAACGCCGCCGTGGAAAAATATGAGGACATGGTAAAAGCGGGAATCGTTGATCCGACCAAGGTGTCGCGTATAGCTCTCCAAAACGCCGCCAGCGTTGCCGGATTGCTATTGACCACCGAAGCGATGATCGCGGAAAAAGCTGAAGATAAGGGCATGGCCATGCCCCCTGGAATGCCTCCGGGAGGTATGGGAGGTATGGGCGGCATGATGTAAGGCTGGAATTCTTAACGATAATTCGCGGGGGGAGAGGGGGGAAGGTAGCAAATCTTCCCCCCTTTTTCTCGCTATCGGGCGACAACTTCAATCGCCAATTCCCGCCTATCGACTGAAGTGAAACGCTTCCTGAAATGTTCCGATTGCCTCAAGCAACTTGAAAACAACGCGTCCGCAAGCTAAAATCTAATACATACGGGGGATTAGCTCAGTTGGGAGAGCGCCGCGTTCGCAATGCGGAGGTCAGGGGTTCGAATCCCCTATCCTCCACTCCGTTTGTAGCTGTTTCTATTGGGTTTTTCAGGTTGGCCACTTTCCGTTCTGTGCCGGTTGTGTGTTCCGAATAGTCCGGAACCGTCCGTCCCGCGTTTTCCGCAAGCTCGTTTAACCGTTCCGGCATCGGCCGCGTGGAAGCGTAATATCCCGCACAATAGCTTCGGCAAACTGCATCGAATGGCCGAGTTTTCGACAGTCCGGCGAGACCGGAACGCCCCTACTTTCTTTTGGAAAAAAGAAAGTAAGCAAAGAAAACCTGGTTACCGCTTCGCTTACGCTCGCGGGGTCCTCGAAAATCGAGGCCGCCGGCGAAGTGAAGCGGCCCACACTGAGGCCGACAGGCCGAAGTGCAATGAAGGTGCAGGTGCTTGCACCTGCTTT
>CAZDAF010000139.1:0-9012 GCA_964503115.1 uncultured bacterium | reverse complement strand
TTTTTTTTATTTTTTCAATTTTACTCTTGACGCAGTGAATTCGTTGTGATAAAGTATAAAGTAACACTTTACACTTTAGGGGAATCAATGAGTTCTATTGCAAAGAAAATGTTAAAAATCAGTGAGTTAGCCGGCGAATGCGGGTTGCCTGTATCGACCATCCGCCATTATATCAATGAGGGACTGCTTGGGAAACCAAGTAAAAGCTCAAAAAATATGGCCTATTACGATCGCGAATCCATCCCAAAAATCTCCTTCGTAAAAAGGCTTCAGGACGAACTGTTTTTGCCGCTCAGAATTATCAAGAAACTGCTGAAAGATACCGATGAACTCCCGTTTGACGATTACAACCTGATCGTGGAAGTCCGCAAGCGGTTGGCGGAGCATACCGACTTGCTGCCTGAAATGGCAAGCATATCGCTTTTGGAAATCGTTCGCCATCTGGCACTGACCGAGCAGGAAATAGAGGAACTGGAAAAACTCGGTGTAGTCACACCCGAGACCAAGAACGGGGAAAAATACTACGACGAGGTGGACTACAAAATCATTAAGTCACTCTCCGATGTTAGGGTTTCCGGGTTCAGCGCAGATATGGGGTTTTCGACTGACGATCTTAAGGTTTACCTAGAAAAGGCCAGGGATTTGGTAAGTTTCGAATCCAGGCTGTTTGTGGAACGGATCACTAAGGATCAGTCAGCGGAGGAAATTGTCGAGTTGATCAAAAAAGGGTTGCCAGCGGCGAACGAATTAATGAGTTCCCTGCGTGACAAACTCATGGTGGAAATACTCAAGGATATGGAGCAGTCGGCAAAAGAAAAAACGATTTAGGATACCGGGTTTTAACATTATAGTGGGGGCTGCATCTCGGGCGTCACAAATAAGTCGCAACAATAAAGGAGGAGTGTGTAATGGATAACCGTTACGATGTTGTTGTAATAGGAGGGGGCCCCAACGGGTTGGGGATAGCCTGCTACTTGGCGAAGTGCGGCATGAGCGTATGTATCTGTGAGGATCGTATGGAGCTTGGCGGCGGCGCCGAGAATGCCGAGCCGATACCGGGATTTCGGATCGACCCCCACGCGACATATCTCTACGGTGCGGCGGCGCCGGGTTTCGAGCAACTCGAGCTGCATAAATACGGCTTCCGGATGAAATACTACAAGCACCTCGAAGGAGGAATCACCACCGACGGTAAAGCATTGAGGCTGGGCATGCACGACATGGAGGATTCTATTAAGAGTTTGCGCAAGTATTCGGATAAGGACGCGCAGATTTATGAAATCTTCGAAGGTACCATGAGAAACAAATCCGTTGATATTCTTCGATCCGTTTATTGGACTCCTCCACCACCTGAAGGAATGACCCTTGCCAGGGAAGATTTACCCTGGGTAAAGGTGATGCAAGAAAACGTTCCTTTTTTCGATCCGGGTTGGTGTGATCTATCCACCTTCGAGATATTGGACGCTTTACACGAAAATGAAATGCTGAAGGTTATGATAGCCATGTCTTCCTGGTACAACGGCCCGCATCCCACCTGGCCCGGAACCGGTATTTTCGGTCTGACGTGCAATCTGCTCGCAGCCCATTCCTCCGGGTCTCCGATAGGCGGAATGCACTCTCTTACCCATGCGCTTGTAAGGTGCGCTCTCGCTCACAAGGTGAGGTTCCTGACAAACTCGAGGGTCGAGGAAATAATTATCGAGGACGGTGAGGCGAAAGGCGTTATCCTCGCGGACGACGCCCCGGTGGAAAAGAAGAAAATATACGCGGATCAGGCGGTTATCAGCGGCGTGCATGTCAAGGACACTTTCCAGAAACTTGTTTCCTCCCGTTGGCTGGATACGGAGTTTTTACAAAAGATCGACGACATCAACCTCAAGGGCGGCAGCCTGTTCGTACTTTCGCTCATCACGACGGAGCTGCCGAAATACAAAGGAGATGCGGAGGAAGTTTACTCAAACGGCTATCCCACATGCACATTTCTGCCGGTGGATTCGAGAGAGACTCTCCTTAACCAGACCAGAGACGTTTACTCACTCAACACTCACCCGACGGATCCCGAAAGCATGATTTTACCGGTTTGCGTCCATGACATTTTCGATTCCACGCGCTGCCCGCCGGGCTATCATGTTCTGTCTCCTATTTACTTGCAGATGCCGCCTCCGGAATATCACGTGGACGGGCCGCTGGCAGTGAATGAAGCAAAAGACGATATCGTGGAGATCATGCTCGATACCATCAGAAAAGTCGCCCCAAATATGACGGAAGATAAGATTGTTGCAAAATTCGTTAATACTCCTTATGATTCTCACTTAAGGAATTTCGGATTTATCGGTGGCAACTGGTACGGCAGTCGGGTGGGGGAAGAGGAATGGTACAACTCAAGGCCATTACCGGAATTAAGACGATACAGAACGCCGGTTCATAAGCTTTATCTGTGCAACCAGACATCCTACCCCGGCGGACTGTGCCTGCTGGCCGTGCCTTACAACTTGATGCACACACTTATAAACGATCTTGATTTAAGCCCGGGGGAATGGTGGTATCCTTCCCCACACTATATACCGGAGGGAGCATAAAATGGAAGGACAAACACTAATACCGGAAGAACCGCCCGTACCACCTATTGATGAGGAAATCAAAGCCGATGTCGTCGTCATCGGCGGCGGGCCGAACGGGTTGATAAACGCGGCATACCTGGCAAGGTCAGGGTTGAAAGTGGTGATACTCGAGCGCCGTCAGGAGTTGGGCGGCGGGCTGGCCACCGAAGAAATACTCTTCCCAGGCATATACGCCAATACTCACGCCACGTACCACATGATGGTGGACTATATGCCGGTTCTGGACGATTTCGACCTGAGGCGCCATGCGCTCATGTTTATCAAGCCCAACGCTCAGACGGGGATCGTCTTGGAGGATGGGAGTTCCATGCTCCTTTGTACGAAAATCCAGGACTGTATCGATCAGATAGACAAGTTTTCGAGTAAGGACGCAAAAGCGTTCAATACGATGATCCGGGATTTCCGGACAGTAGTGGATGAGATACTCGCGCCCGCTACTTACTATCCTCCTATGCCACCTATCGAGTTCGTCGTTGCGTTGAACAAAACGCTTACAGGACGAAAGCTGAACGATATAACCGAGAAAAGCCCTCTCGAGATTATCGACGAGACATTCACAAATGATAAAGTGAAGGCGTTGTTTCTTTACTTATCGTGTATGTGGGGCTTGGCGCCGGACATTACGGGAATGGGTTTCATGGTGCCGCTTCTCGTGTACAGAAACCTTAACAAATACCTTTGCGTCGGCGGGTCGCATAAACTCTCGTCAAGCCTGGCGAAAGAGCTTGTCTTGAACGGCGGCTTGATATTGGAAAATGCGGAAGCGACCAAAATCATAATGGAAAACGGTAAGGCCGTCGGCGTTGAAACACACGATGGGATAAGAGTGATGGCGAAGGTCGTCGTATCGAGCCTGGACCCACATTCGACATTTCTGAAGTTGGTCGGCGAAGATAAACTTACCCCCGAGCTTGCAAAGTACGTCAACGGGTGGGAATGGGACAAATGGAGCCTGTTCACCCTTCACCTGGCGATCAATGAACAGCCTAAATACATCGCGAAAGACAGAAATATTAACGATGCCTTCATGAACATCATCGGTATCGAATCTATGGACGATGTGTTGAAGCTTACGAAGCGGGCCATGGAAGGAGGCACCTTACCCGTCCCGGCCGGGCACTGCACGACCGAAACGCGTTATGACACCACGTTGTCGCGGCAAAACAAGGTTCACTCGGCATTTTTCCAGATGCTCGCTTCTTATGACGCGCCAAACGGATGGGAGGAGAGCAAGAAGGAGGCCGAGAAAGCTGCGCTCGAAACGTGGAAGAAATATACACAAAATATTACCGACGAAACTATTGTGATGATGGGTTCCGAGTCGCCCCTGGACATCGAGAGAAGAATCCCCTGTATGGTCCGTGGCTCGATCAAGCACGGTGACTATTCTTCCCTACAGATGGGATACTTCCGACCCAACGATCTTTGCTCCAATTCCAAAACACCTTTTGAAGGCCTGTATCTGTGTGGCGCTTCGATGAACCCCGGTGGACTTATCATCGGCGGACCGGGGTATATCGCGGCGAACATCATCGCCGAGGATATGGGAGTGAAAAAATGGTGGAAAACTCCGGAAAGTATTAAAACGTTCATACAGGAGTACATAGAATGAAAATCTGGTCGAAAGGTCTGGGGAAAATAGAACTCATACTCGATTTCGAAAAATTACATGTCGAACGGGAAGAAACCGAAAATGGCGAAAACATTTACATCAAGGGCATGATTACCGACCCGGTTATGTGGGATTTCAGAATTACGATGACGAAGGAAGACATCCCCGGCCTCATGAATATCGCACTCGATAAAGAAATCTTATTCATGTTCTTGAAAAATCCCAAGCAGGCGGCATTGTCTTCCTTAAAACACTTGTTGAAGCAAGTTAATATAGGAAATGGCGCAGCTTCCGATGAAATGATCGGCGGCGAAGATGCCAAAGATCCCGAAAGCGGCCAAGACTCTTGAAAAACCGATTTTCCTTCCGAAGTATCGAAGCGCTTTCTCTTGCGTAATCTTTGAGCCGGGCAAGTTTCGGGGTCGAGGCGCTTGTCGCCTTGGCTCGGAGTATATATTCTTTGGCCATAAGTAGGATTGGCCTCGGTAATACAGTGCCGAGTAAGGTCTAGTATAGCTACTATTTCTTGTTATTTTCAGTATACTCATCACATCCTTTCGGACTGCTGAAAGCTGTGGAGGAGAAACAAATGACGGAATGGAATATCGAATTGGTTACCGTGCCCACTACCGGACTTCAAATGGAATTAGCCGAGGCCGGTAGCGGACCGCTTATGGTGATGCTTCACGGTTTCCCGGAGATGATGGAGAGTTGGCGGCATCAGATCAACTACTTCTCTGAAAAAGGTTATAAGACCGTCGCGCCCAACATGCGCGGCTACGGCGCCTCCGGCCGGCCCCGCAAGGGATATGACGTGGATACGCTCGCCGACGATGTGGCCGGACTTTTCGACCACTACGGAGCCGACAAGGCAATCCTGGTGGCACACGACTGGGGCGGCGTCGTGGCATGGCACTTCGCGTATAGATACCCGGGAAGATTGGAAGCGCTCATTATTCTTAACGCGCCGCACCCGGTTCGTTTCGATCGGCAGTTGCGCGGCAATATAAGCCAATTGCGCAAGAGTTACTATGTGTTTATGTTCCAGATTCCATTCCTTCCCGAATGGTTCCTGGGCCGGCGTCGAGCGCGAATGGTGGGAGAAATCATAAGAAAAACGGCGGTCAGGAAGGATGCATTCAGCGATGAGGACATCGAGAAATACTCGCTGAACATGTCCACACCCGGAGCCCTCCGCGCCGGGATCGAATATTACCGCCGCGCCTTGCGCGACGCGCCGAAATTGCGCAAGTTCTACAAGGGTAAGAAAATCAGCGCGCCCACCCTGGTAATTTGGGCGCAGCAAGACGCTTTCCTCGGCCCCGAACTGGCCAATAGCCTCGAGTCCTTTTTCGATGCGCCGCTCGAAATCTCGCCTATCCATAACTGCGGACACTGGGTACAAAACGAAGCGCCCGAGGAAGTTAATGCGGCTATCGATAAGTTTCTTTCGGATAACTTGAAATGAAAAAAGCCGGGGGTGCATCCCCGGCTTGATTGTGAATGGAGCCGTTTAAAATTTCTTATATCGAGTTTTACCCGTTACCTGATTGAGCCAGGAGTTTATCACCCCTTTGCGGTCCTTCTCGTATTTTACAAGTTCGGACTTAACCCTTTTCAACTTCTTTTCCACGTCCTTTACGCGGTCTCGCATGACTTCGAGTTTAAGTTTGTATATTTCATCGAGTTTTTCCCTTATTTTGGCCTCGATTTTCTTTTTCTCCGTAGCGGACTCGGCACTTTGATACTCTTTTCCCAGTTTACGGGTCTCTTCCCGAAGTTCCCTCAGTTTTCGCTTCTTTTCTGTAAACTCCGGGTTAAACTTTCGTCCCGGCCTCCTTTCGGAATTCATCATTCCGGGTCTCCCCCTCGATCTCCCACGGGCTCCGGGCCCGAAGCCGCACTGAAGCTCGGGATGCTCACGGCAAACGCGCATGAGTTTTTTAGCTTTTTCCGGGTTTTCCTGAGCGAACTTCCGCCACGCTTCCGCCCGGTCGCCTCCACTCGGTGGCGGTGGCGGTGGGGGTGGCGGACCAAGTTCCCCATGGGGCGGGGGGCCGTGGTGAGGCGGCGGGCCGGGAGGTTGCGCCAAGGCATAAGCCCCCGAAAAAATTATCACCATCAATACTAAAGCTGCTTTTTTCATCTTTTTTCTCCTTTTCTTATGAGCGTATTTTTTACCTAAAACGTTGCCAGGTTTTTTTCAATGTCTTCCAGCTCCGCAACCATGCCGTCCAACTCGTCAAGCGGGCCGGTACCGTTTTCCTCCCCATTTGCATATTCGGCATTGTCTGCTGAAATTTCCTCCAAAGTCGTTTCCGCCAAATCCAGCGGCTCCTCAATTCGATTTGTGAGATCGTATCGCTCCGGTGCAGTCACAGGTTCAAACGGCATGAAAAACGCCGCGATGAATATCGCCGCCACGGCAAAAACGGTGACAAACCGGAAAATTCGCCCGGGTTGGAGAAATCCGCCAAGCTTGTCAAATAGAGATTCGGTTTGGATACTTTCCATGGCCTTTGCCAAATCGACGTAATCGGCGCCAGGTGGGAAGTCTCTATATTTTTCCAGTGCGGCGCGATGTTGAGCCAACAGTTCCGAACACCGGTCGCATGTCGCCAGATGCGCTTCAAAGCCCGCAGGGTCGGGAGCTTCGCCATAAAGGTAAAGTATCAAAGTCGAGCTAGATTCGGGACAATCTTTGTGTTTCTTCTCATCCATGATTATTCCTCCAGCGCCTTATGGAGCTTTTTGAGCGCCGCATGCATCTGTGAAAGAACGGTCCCTAACGGCCTGCCGGTAGTGTCGCTTATTGTCGCAAAACTCAATCCCGCTTCTTCACGAAGCAGAAAAACTTCACGCTGTTGATCCGCGAGACCTTCGAGCGCTCTGGCGAATCGTGCAAGTTTCTCCCGGCCAATGGCGGTCTGCTCGGGGTCGGCCTGACGGGATCGGCCATAATCGGGATTTTCGAGCGGTACTTCTCTTTTGTGACGGCGAAAGTGATCGATACAGCGTCTTATGGCGATGCTCCAGACCCAGCCGCGAAAAGATCGCTTTGCGTCAAATTTCCTGCGATGCCTAACTATACGCTCGAGCGTGTCCTGAAAAATGTCCTCCGCGATACTGCGATCTCCAACCTGCCTCAAGATCGACCGGAAAAGAGGTCGGCCGATCCGCCCTAATAGCATCTCCATCGCCATCTCATTTCCCTCTCGGTACGCCAAGAACAATTCCTCCTCACTCATCCGAGCCAACGAAGCGTTACCTGGTGACACATCATCCATCATTGCTCTTACCTTCTAATACGTTTGGGCGCTGCTTTTATTTTAGAGCATCGAGATTTTTTTTCGATTAAAGGTGTAACGCCGGCATCTTTGCCGGTATTTTTTGCCGCCTGGAAGGCGGCGCTACCATATTCATCCTTGACCGTATGCCGTCCATAAGATACATTTGATTATCAGGAGTAAAGGACATTCTATATGGCTGAAAGTTCGCATGGAACCGATCGATCCGTTTATACCATCGGTCACTCGAATCATCCACTTGAAGACTTCATCGATCTGCTCAAAGCGCACCGCGTCGAGATGCTGGTCGATGTCCGCTCCCATCCCTATACGAAATATGCGAAGCATTTTAATAAACGAATCCTCACGGCGGCGGTCAAAGCCGCCGGAATAAAATACCAATTCGCCGGTAAAGAATTGGGAGGACAACCCGAATGGGAAGAGTTTTACGATGAGGACGGCTATGTGCTGTACTTTCGGATAGCGGAATCGCAGCCGTTTATCGATGGAATTTCACTTATCGAGGAGATAATGCAAAAGCACAGAGTCGCCATACTTTGCAGCGAGGAGAACCCGTCGGAATGTCACCGGCGGCTTTTGGTCGGTCGAGTACTTGATGAAAAGGGTATTAAAGTACTCCATATACGAAAAGACGGAGGTATAAACACCGAGGAGGAATTGCGCAAAGTGGAAGCAAAAAAAAGAGGTGATAACCAGCTATCGCTGTTTGAAAATTCGGAGACAATCGAATGGAAGTCTACACAATCGGTTTTACGAAAAGGACCGCCGGATCGGCCGCGACCAAAAAAAATCCCGGATAAATGAAAAACAGGTTGAACAAGGAGCGCATAATAATGACGACTAAAAAAATCAAGCGGATAGGGGTTCTCACGGGCGGCGGGGATGCACCGGGGTTGAACGCGGTTTTGAGGGCACTTGTAAAAACGGCCATCGGGGTGCATAAGTGGGAAGTGCTCGGTATACACGACGGGTACGACGGGTTGCTCAATTCCAAAAAGATCAAACCACTTACACTCGAAGACGTCCGTGGTATATTGCATCTCGGCGGCACGATACTCGGAACGACAAACAGATCGAACCCCTTCAAGGTGCCTAAAAAAGTCGGTGGGAAAATCAAGCAAGTGGATCAATCCGACAAGGTCATTCAAACCGTCGCCAAATTCAAAATGGATTGCGTCGCGGTAATCGGCGGCGACGGGACGCTACTGTTGGGCAACCGCCTGTTCAAAAAGGGCATGCCGATGGTTGGCATACCCAAAACCATAGACAATGACATCAATGCGACCGACTTTACATTCGGATTCGACAGCGCCGTCACCACCGCCATGGAGGCCATAGACAAGATTCATACCACCGCCGAAAGCCATCACAGGGTGATGATAGTCGAGGTTATGGGAAGAGACGTCGGCTGGATCGCCATGCACGCCGGGTTGGCGGGCCAGTCGACGCCGGCACATCGTTCGGCCATGGC
>CAZDAF010000138.1:0-9069 GCA_964503115.1 uncultured bacterium | reverse complement strand
CTTCATTGCCGAGAAAAATTACATTCCGAATCTTAACTTTTTCGTTTTCCTGTATTTCAAACTTTACTTTGACCTTACCTTCTCCGGCCGGAATGATTTTACTTTTGACATCAACCAGGTAAAACCCTTTTTTTTCATACAGAGCCTTTATCGCTTTTTCGGTTTCCTTGATCTGGTTTTCGTCCAGCACCTGATACTGTGCGACAGTAATAACCTCGGATATTTCTTCTTCGTCCGCGGCCTTGTTACCGGTGAACTCGACCTCCGACACAAGGGGCCGCTCGACCACCCGGTATATAAGGATCACCCCTTCAGGAGTTTGCTCGCCTTCCACCCGCACGTCGCTGAAGAAACCCTGGGCGTAAATGTTTTTTATATCCTGCCTGATTCGCCCGGCGTAGAACCTGTCTCCGACCCTCGTGACCAGATAACTCTTAATGGTTTCCGAATCTACTCTTTGATTTCCCTCGATTCGGATTTCCACCGTTATCCCTTCGAGTGCAAACGCGCTTGAAGAAATCAGTAAAACCGCAGCTAACAGCGCAGCGTGGTATATGGCGATTTTTATTGCTCGTTTCAATATTAGTTGCATGATGCTAGCCGAATCGCGGCAGATTGCCAAGAGGCGGCAGGGATATTCTACTCATTAACAATTTCCCCGTCGTCAAGTTTAAGTATCCTTTGCATTTTCGCCGCCAATTGCAAGCTGTGTGTTACCACCACAAGAGTGATACCGTGCGTTCGGTTAAGATCTATCAGAAGATCGAACACTTTTCCGCCGGTGTTTCGGTCGAGGTTTCCCGTAGGTTCGTCCGCCAAGATGATTTCCGGCCTGTGCACCGCAGCCCTCGCTACCGCCACTCGCTGCTGCTCGCCGCCGCTGAGTTGGGCGGGTCGATGAGAGAGTCTTTCGCGCAGGCCGAATTGATCGAGTATCTCTATTGCCGCTTTTTCGGCCTTTTTCTTTGATTGACCTGCGATCAATAGCGGCATCATAACATTTTCCAGGGCGGTAAATTCCGGAAGAAGATGGTGAAACTGGAAAACGAAGCCCACTCTGGAATTACGAAAATCCGCCAACTTCTCAGGCGACATATCAAACGGTCCAATTCCATCGTATTGCACCGTGCCTCGCGTCGGCCTATCAAGCACTCCCATTATTTGCAGCAATGTGCTTTTTCCGGCGCCGGACGGTCCGACTATGCCAACTATTTCACCACCGTCAATGGAAAACGACACGGCCTTCAGCACGGTTATCGCCCTGGACTCACTTTCCCCGAAAATCTTCCAGACGTTGTCGATTACCAACCGGGTCATATCATTCATACCTCAGAGCTTCCACCGGATCCATGGCCGCCGCCTTACGGGACGGGTAAAGCGTGGCGTAGAAACTCATGGACAACGCGAAAACCGCAATCTTGAATGTATCCAACGCTGTGATTTCCACCGGCAGGTAACTTATGTAATAGACCGATGGATCAAGCGTTATCCAGTGCCAATGCTGTTGGCTCCACACCAGCCCCCCGCCGATAAATATACCGAATATCGTTCCTACCAGGCCCACCAGAAGCCCGTGCAGCAAGAAAATGCTCATTATTCCGAACTCGCCGGCGCCCATCGTTTTAAGCACGGCTATATCGCGATATTTCTCCATAACCAGCAAAATCAAGGTGATCACAATGGAAAATCCGGCAACCACCACCATTATGCCGAGCACCCACATGCTGAGTACTCGTTCGAGTTTCAAAGCGCTGAAAAGCGGCTTGTTGATGTCTTCCCAGTCGCGAACTATGTACGGATAATCGAGTTCACTCCTTATTTTCGCCGCAGTGAACTTAACGTTCATCGGATCGCTCACTTTTAGCTCGATACCGGTTACGGCGCCCCCTATGCGCAAGAACCGCTGCGCTTCCTTAAGGTTCACGAGAGCCACGTTCGCGTCCACTTCCCAGAATCCGAACCGAAATATCCCCGCCACGCGATACCTGCCCACCTCCGGCCTCAACCCGAAGGGCCCCAATCCCCCTTGCGGGTTCAAAATACTGATCTCGTCGCCGAGATAAGCTCCAAGCCGATACGCCAGGTCCTGGCCGATGGCTATAGGAGGCAACTCACCGTTTGTGTCCAGGAGAGCTTCCAGCGAGCCGGCGCCATCCTCGAATGCGCGACGTATGTCGCTGACACCGGGCGACGTTTTCACATCTATTCCGCGATATATGATGCCATAGCTGCGATCCTCCCTCATGGCCAGCACCTGCCGCTCGGCATAAGGGCTGGCGGCGGTTATCTCTTTCATTTTCAGGAGATCGCCCATGACGGCTCGCGGCTCGGTGATACCTTCATGGTATTTGATAACGCTCAATTGGCTGTTGGCTCCGAGGATTTTATCGCGTATGTCGTTCTCGAAACCGCTCATTCCGCCCAACACCGCTATAAGCGCCGCCACTCCAAGAGCCACGCCCACCACGCTGAGCACCGTTATAAAGCTTATCACTACTTGCTTGCGACGGCTTTTGAGGTATCGGACAGCTATAAACACTTCGTACGGCTTGAGTTTCCACAAAAGCCTGACGGCAAGCGCCGCATGAAATACAGTCCATATCCAGAAAAATACGTTGCCATATTCCAGAAAGGAGTTTATGAGGAAATGCAGCAGCTTCAACTGGTTTTGGCCTCCGGTTTAAGCAGCGGAAATGGTATAACCTCGCGTATCGAGTGGGCGCCGACAAGAAGCATCACCAGTCGGTCGATGCCTATGCCCTCACCGGCTGCAGGCGGCATACCGACCTCGAGGGATCGAAGGAAATCTTCGTCGACTTCCTTTGGCGCCTCCTCGCCGCCCGCTTCGACCTGTTGCTCGAGGCGGCGGCGCTGGTCGATGGGATCGTTCAATTCGCTGAATGCGTTAGCGAATTCCTTGCCGGCGATGATCAGCTCGAAGCGATCCACTACCGACGGATCCTGCTCGTTCCGACGGGAGAGGGGGCTGGTTTCCACCGGAAAGCCGGTGACAAACGTCGGGCCGACGATATGAGGCTCGACGGCGCCTTCATATATTTGAAAAATAAGCTCTCCCTTGCCGGCGCCTTCCACATCTCCATAATCGGTCGCCCGATTGCGTAGCGCCTCCATATCGTCCAGTTCTTCCGGCTCGATACCCACTCTGTCGATGAGGGTTTCGCGTATGTCAATGCGCTCGTACGGCGGTGTGAGATCAATCTCCTTGCCCTGAAAAGTAAGCTTATGCGAACCGCTGACATCTTTTGCCAGCTTATAGAACAGCTCTTCCGTGAGCCCCATGAGGTCTGTCACCGTGGCATATACCTGGTAAAACTCGAGCAGCGTGAATTCCGGATTGTGCCAGGTGCTTACTCCTTCGTTACGGAAGACACGCCCCATTTCGTACACTCGCTCGAAGCCGCCTACAACGAGCCGCTTGAGGTAGAGCTCGGTGGCTATTCTCAGGTGCAAGTCGATATCGAGCGCGTTATGGTGCGTGACGAACGGCTTGGCCGTTGCGCCGCCGGGTATCGAGTGCATGGTCGGCGTATCGAGTTCTATGTAGTCCCGATCTTCGAGAAACTCGCGTATAAGGCCGATGGTTTTGGCGCGCTTACGAAATATGTCCCGCACTTCGGCATTTGCAATCAAGTCCACGTAACGCTGTCGGTATCGTATCTCGACGTCTCGCAGCCCGTGCCATTTTTCAGGCATTGGACGAAGATTTTTAACCAGCAGGTCGCACCGTTCCACCAACACCGTCAACTCGCCCTTTTTCGTGCGTGTCAGCGGACCAATGGCGCCCACTATGTCGCCTACATCCAACAATTTCGCTCGCTCGTATCCGTTATCTCCCAGCACTTTCTTCTGGAGGAAAATTTGTATCTTGCCCGTTTCATCCGCCAAGTCCGCGAAGATGGCCTTTCCGAAGCGGTTGATCCTTGCAATTCGACCCGCCAGCGCGAACCGATCGGGCATATTCTCGAGCGCATCACGGTCATGACCGTCGAACCGGCGCTTAAGTTCGCCGGCACGTGCGTTGGGTACGAAATCGTTCCGGTAAGGTTTCTCGCCCAATTTCCGCAATTGCTCTAGCTTCTTTATTCTTTCGGCGATAAGCGGGTGTTCCATGTCGGTTACCTATTGTGTTTCAAGTTTGGAGCCTCTCACCAGCAAATATGCTTCGATGAAGTCGTCGATATCGCCGTCGAGCACGGCGTCGGTGTTGGGGCGCTCATGTTCGGTGCGATGATCCTTGACCATTCGATATGGATGAAGGACATACGATCTTATTTGGCTGCCGAAATCTATATCTTTCTTATCCGCATGCAGCTTGTTCATTTCCTCGGCCTGCTTTTCCATTTCCAGTTGGTACAACCTTGCCTTCAATATTCTCATGGCGGTGGTCTTGTTCTTGTGTTGGGAGCGTTCATTTTGGCACTGTGCGACTATCCCGGTAGGTATATGCGTTATTCTGACGGCGCTGTCCGTTTTGTTAACGTGCTGTCCGCCATGTCCGCTTGCCCGATATGTGTCCACTCTCAAGTCTTCCTCGCGAATGTCGATATCCACCTCCTGCTCGATGTCCGGGTACACAAAAACACTTGCAAAGGACGTATGGCGACGATGCGCAGCGTCGAACGGGCTAAGCCTCACAAGGCGATGGACGCCGTTTTCAGCCTTTAGCAACCCGTAAGCGTATGGTCCGCGAACCTCGACCATGACATTTTGTATCCCAGCTTCCGCTCCCGCCAGGATTTCGACGATGTTAGCCTCAAATCCTCGTCTCTCGACCCATCGAATATACATTCGGAGAAGCATTTCCGCCCAGTCTTGAGCCTCGGTGCCTCCAGCGCCGGCGTTCAGACTGAATAAAGCGTCGGCGACATCGTGTTCCTCGCCGAGCATGAGTTTCAATTCCATTCGCCTCAGCTCGACGGCAACCTTTTCCAGTTGTGTTTGGGCCTGAGCGGCTTCGGCTTTGTCGCTTTCCTCGCGGGCAAGCTCTTCGAGCACTTGGGCTTCCTCGAGGTCGCCGCTGACGGCGTCGAATTCATCCAGTGCAGCGATTATCCGCCGCCGTTCCTTGTTGACCTCCTTTGCCTCGTCCAACCGGTTCCAGAAATCGGGCCGGCCCATCAACTCGTTGAGTTCTTCAAGCCGAGTACGCTTACCGGCAACGTCAAAGCCGCTCCCCGAGCTCCGCCAGGCGTTTCACCAAGGCGTTCGCTTCGGGGGGAATATCTGCAATTTCCGGCTTCATCAATCAGCCCTCTCTTTGCGTTTTAACACCATTATCCATACGATACCGGCGATACACACCAATAAAACCGCGTACAGGAATATATTTCCCCACATCGCGTAGGGGGTGATCTCCGGCATAAAACGCACTTCTTCGATAAGCATGTCTTCATAAAACAACCCCGACGACGATTTTACCCTTCCAAGCGGGTCCACAAAAGCGCTTATTCCGGTATTGGCCGCCCTTACCATCCAGCAGTGGTTTTCGATGCACCGAAAAGCCGCCATTGCCAAATGCTGCCGGGGCGCGCTGGTGTTCCCGAACCATGCATCGTTTGTGATGTTTACCAGTAGTTGCGCCCCTTCCTTTCTGAAGCGTCTCACTAGTCCACCGAATATCGCCTCGTAGCAGATGATGACGCTCATCGAGCCTCGAGGCAAGCGGAAGACTTCAATCTTTTTTCCGGGATTGAAGTTACCCGTCGCTCCCTTGACTATTTTATCCACCCAACCGAGGTACTCGGCAAACGGCAAGCGCTCGCTGAAAGGTACCAACTGCATTTTCGCGTATTTTCCTTCAATGCCGGAGGGTCCTACGAGATAGGCGCTGTTGGTGAATTTCGGCCTGCCATTTTCGAAGGTATAATCCACGCTGCCGAGTAATGTATATTTTCCCGTCCGGGCGAGCCGCTTGGCCATTATCACTCCTGTAAGGCTGCGCTCGAGGGCGAAAGGCGTCGCCGCTTCCGGCCATACGATCAACTCGGCGCCCGCATCCATGGCTTGTTTTTGAAGCTTCAAGTAGTTCGAAAGTATTATTCTTTCCGAGTTTTCGTCCCATTTCATGTCCTGGCGTATGTTGCCTTGCAGAGCGGCGGCCACAATAGGCGTCGCGGCCTCGTTACGAACCTCCACGTCTTTGATTCGCCATGTTCCGTAGACGATACTTACTGCAAAAAGTAAAACCGCCGCCGCTATCGAGCCTTTCGGCAAGGGGCGATCTTTACGCGTCCGCCACTCGATTATGTCCACGAGCGCTCCGTTGACGAGAGCCACCAGAAAACTTATAACATATACGCCGCCCAGGTCCGCTGCCTGTGCGATAACGGTATAAGCGCCCTGACTATAGCCCAGGAGTACCCACGGGAAGCCCCCAAAAGGAGTGCAGTTCCTTAAAGATTCGACGGCGACCCACAAGAAGGGTACCGCCGCCGCCATCGCCAGACGCGGAACCCGATCCATTGCAATCCCTAACAGCAGACTGAACAGCACTACATAGGCCGTCTCCATAGCCACCAGAAGTAGCGCTACGAAGACGCTGCCCGGTATGTTGAGGTTCCCGTAAGTGTTGAGAGTGTACACAAGCCAATAAAGCGCGGTGAGAAAATGCACAGCGCCCGCGATGGCCCCTATTATGAAGCGTTCTCCTTGTGTTTTATCCCGTAAAGTCACCACCAGCGGTACAAGCGCCACCCATGCAAGAAAACCCAAATCGACATGCAGGAATGTCGGATGCGAGAGAGTCAAGAGCAGGCCCGCGATGGCTGGAGCAATATACTTTTTCATCTCAGATGCCTTTTTCATGGTTTTCGGTATCAAAAAGCCGGCCCCAAAAAGCCGGCCGAACCATTGCTTTGTTGATCGCCGGTTATCCGCACAGGGTTTCCATCACCTTCGCCTGGTGCTTTTCCATTTTTCGCGCTCTACCAACGGTATCATGCTTGTGACCCAGGAGATGCAAAATACCGTGCACCAGCAAATCGTCCGGAAAACCTTGCCCGTCGTATTGAATGGCAATGTCGCCCAATACCTTGTACGGACCGGGATTGGAACCCTGCGGGAAGGAAATTATTCTTACCGTGCGATCCTCGCCACGCCACTTCAAGTTGAGTTCTCGCATGCGCTCGGGACAAGTTATAAGCACGCTCAACTCAGCGTCTTCACATTCGAGAACGGACAGTATTTTTTTTATCCGTCTCCGAATTCTCTCCCTTTCCCTCGCCGTTGCTTTCTTGTGGATGTTCTCGCAGCGAATTTTTATCGGCAACTTTTTTCCTTTCGTTTTCTTGTTTTCCTCCGGGCAATTCAGGATATTCCGGTCTCGAGTGGTACATACTGCTCAGCACTTTTGTGAACGCTTCGGCGATGGCGTTCAAGTCTTTTAGAGTAAGTTCGCATTCATCGAGTTGCCCGTCGTTGAATATTCCGAGAATAATTTTTCTCACCATGCCCTGAAGCTTGGTCGGCGTCGGTTCCGACAGCGATCTTGCCGTCGCCTCGACACTATCGGCCAGCATGAGAATCCCCGCCTCGCGGGTCTGTGGTTTTGGGCCGGGATAGCGATAATCTTCTTCCTCGACAGCGCTTAAATCGGGGTCTTCCCGCTCCTTGGCTTTCGCGTAGAAATATTTAATCAGGCTGGTGCCGTGGTGCTCCGGTATGGCGTCCACAATTACCTGAGGCAAACGGTACATCTTTGCCAACTCGATACCGTATTTCACATGGCTTGTAATAATCAAGCTGCTCATATTTGGATTAAGCTTATCATGCGGATTCTCGGAATCGCGCTGATTTTCAACGAAATAGTCCGGCTTCTCCATTTTGCCTACGTCATGGTACAGAGCGGCAACCTTGACGAGCAAGGGGTTCACGTGAATGGCCGTGGCGGCCTCCTCCGCCAATATTCCCACCGTAATGCTGTGCTGATATGTACCGGGGGCATTTATTATAAGTTCCTTTAGCAGAGGATGCTCCTGGTTCGCCAGTTCCAGCAAGCGGATATCGGTAACATATCCGAACATGTTTTCCACCACGGGCGTGATCCCGAGCACCAGGAAGCCGGCGAATATTCCCCCACCCAGTGCAAACAGCAGGTTATAGAAAGTTGAAGGGCCGACAAAAAGCCCCTCGGTAAGTATAACCGCCAGCACGATGACCACGTTTACCGCTCCGGTCATCAATCCCGCCTTTACGAGTGTGCTGCGCAAGCGTGCCTGGCCGACTTCTTCAGCGCCTACCACGCTGCCGACAAGCACATACAGCCCGTAAATGGGGTCGTGAGTTAAAAGCGCCGAAATGATGCTTATGCCGACTGAAAACACCAGCGCAACTTCCGAGTTTATTACCAGGCGCATCATCATGGCCCCGGCCATCATGGGTATCAGGTACGCTATAACAAGTCCGTCATGGGAGTCTATGCCCTCGGCGCCCGTCAGAGTCAGCTTGAGCATCGCCGTCAATAAAACCGTAAGTAACGCCATGTGCAACAGGTCTTTTGTGGTTGGAGTAAACTTGCGAATGTTGCGCGCCGAAAACGTATAGAGAACCGATATAAACGCCAGCAACCACATAAAGTTGCCGCCGAGGGTCATTAGCGAGTGAGTGCGAGTGTAACTGCTTTTAACCAGGGCCAGCTTTATCATATCCTCTTTTTCTATGGGCTCTCCCTGGCCGATGATTTTTTCACCCTTTCGTATTCGGATGTAAGCCTCCGAAACCGATTCGCTCGCACGTTGTTTTTTAATTTGAGTTTGCGCGTAGTTGAATGTGTGGTTCGGCCTTACAAGTTGACGTGCCAATTCTACGATGGTATTTCTCAGCGCCCACGGTATCTCGCGCCCATACTGGCTATAGGCCCTGTCCTTGATGAGTTTTTGCACATCATCCAGTTCATGTATCGAGCTGACGTCGCCTTTGGGGTATTCATCGCCCGAACCGGTTTGCGGCAAAATTCGGACGGTTATTCCCCTGCCTTTTACCGTAGGCAGATGATCCTTGGAAAGAACCACCCCTTCGTTCATGACTTGCAGGAACAATGTTGCGATTTTG
>CAZDAF010000137.1:0-9112 GCA_964503115.1 uncultured bacterium | reverse complement strand
GTGTTCGTCCTATGTATATACGGAGCGCAACAGCACGGATAAGCTTCGCGTATCCGTGGCACCCAAAATTGAAAGGTAATGCGCATAAATTTATTGCGTCATGTATAAAACATATCAGATAAAGGTCTCGTCTTCGCCGACGGCTTCGGCGAGTTTTTCGATAATGTCGGTGCTTTCCACGCTTTCCGCTTCCGCGCGGAAATTGGTAAGCACGCGATGCTTCAGCACGGGCAACAAGACGGCCCGCACGTCATCGCAGGTAGCCGCGTATCGGCCCTGCAACACCGACCGGGCTTTCGCGCCCAGCGTCAGATACTGCGCCGCTCGAGGCCCTGCGCCCCACGCAACCCATTCCTTGACGAAATCCGGGGCCTTGGGATGCTCCGGTCGAGTGCGTCGAACAAGGTTCACGGCGTAGCGCACTACGTGGTCGGTGGCGGGAACACGCCGTACCAACTCTTGTAATTCGAGTATTTTTTCCGGGCCGAGCACCGGCTTGACATCGGGTTCATAAGCGCTGGTGGTGCTCTGAACTATATCAACCTCTTCCTGGGCCGACGGGTAATCAACATCTATATGAAACATGAATCGGTCGAGCTGCGCCTCCGGCAGCGGGTACGTCCCCTCCTGCTCGATAGGGTTTTGCGTAGCAAACACGAGAAACGGCATATCGAGGTCGTATGTAGTACCGCCGGCGGTGACTTTATATTCCTGCATAGCCTGCAACAGCGCCGCCTGGGTTTTCGGGCTGGTGCGGTTTATCTCGTCGGCCAGAAGCAGGTTGCAGAAAATCGGCCCGCGTACAAAATTGAAAAACCGCTTGCCGGTGCTGCGATCCTCCTGAAGCACATCGGTGCCGGTGATGTCGCTGGGCATGAGGTCGGGCGTGAACTGGATACGTTGGAATTCGAGGTCCAGCGCCCTGGCGAGAGTGCTGACCAGCAGCGTCTTGGCCAGGCCCGGAACCCCGACAAATATACAATGCCCTCGAGAAAAAAGAGCCGTCAACAGCAGCTCGATAACACCTTGTTGCCCGATGATAACCTTGCCCACTTCTTCCTGTATACGCTGCTGGGCCTGAGCTATTTGTTCGACGGTTTCGAGGTCCGCCGGTTTTGCTTGTTCCGTTTCCATTTGTTCTCCGGGTTTCGGTTTTTTTTATTTAACGCGCTTCGCCCCCTTCGGCATAAGTGCGCGTAAGTATTGCCCGTTTTCTTTCCGTTTCCTTTTTTCGCTCTTCCAAGCCAAGGTTTGAGTATACCTTGATCAGCCTATAATGCACCTCCGGGTCGAACGGGTTTATGTCGGTGCTTTTTTCGAAGTATTCTCTCGCTTTTTCCCAATTCTCTTTTGCCAGATATATTGTGCCGAGACGCTTGAACGTCGCAGGAAACGCCTCGGGATACAATTTCTCGGCTTTTTCAAGTAGCGGCCACGCGGCATCGAACTCGCCCTGCATCATCAGCAGGTGAGCGGTCTTGTTGAGTAAAAAAACGCTGTTCGGCGAGGCATCCAACGCCTTCCGGTACTCGATGAGCGCCGCTTTGGGCCGCCCCTGGGCGCGAAGAAGATTGCCCAGGCGGGTGTAGCGCCCGGCGGGATTATCACCCTCAATCTCTTCCGAAGATTCCTCCTCTTCTTCATCTTCATCCTGGTCACGTTTGCGGATTTTTACCCCCAAGAGGTTTACTCCTTCCAACTCGACCAGACCGCTTTCGCGCATGAATTTCTTCCATTTGGCAAGGAATGTGCCATACGGCTCTCCCAGTTCCGCCTTTATCGCCTTTCTCCAGTCGGGGTTTTTATCAAGCCGGTCAAGCAGACGCAGTACCAGCTTGAAACCTCCGCGATGCACCAGGTACCTGACGCACATCGTAACTTCCGCAAAGGCCAACTGGCCCGCGCGCGCGCTGGGCAGCATAGCGAAACTCGGTTCCATCTCCCCGAACGTTATCAAGTTGTCGGCCTTAAGCGCCGCAGCGAGCAGGCTTTGCGACGTAGGCGCCATCCATCCTCCCTCCGGCATACGCCATCGTTTCTCCTCATACTTCGCAATACCTTCGTGCAGCCATATAGGGCAATTGTAGCCGGCGCGCAGGAAGATGAGGTAATGCACAAACTCGTGAGAAACCGTGTCCCGCCACTGGTAGCCGCGCAACAGCGCCCGGGGTGTGGTTATAATCAGCCGCGAAAACTTGCATACCGCCACCGTGCCGGTGGTCTCGACGTTTTCCTCGGATAAACCCGTCGCCAATCCGAAAGACTCGAAATCGGGGAATACTTCCGCCACCACTTTCATCGTCGGCTTCACTTCGAGATCATGAGTGAGCACTTCGTAAGCGCGTTCGAGCGTCTTCAACGCATCGGCTACAAGTATTTCATCCGGTCCGGGAACAATCCTTATGATGAAGTGCTCGCTCTCGAACGATTTGGCGTTCTTCATCACTTCGGCGAGTTTTTTCACCCGCTCTGCGATCCTGTCCGGATCCCCGGTTTTCGTTTTTGATTCGAGCTGGTTGATAATTTCAAGACATCGAGCGTAATCTCCATGGAAAAACGCCAGGCGGGATTTGAACAGTAGCGCGTCGGGAGTATCCCCTCGACCTTTGCGCTCGAGCCGCTCGGCCACCTCATCGGCGCCGGCAAGGTCCCAATGAGCCAGCGCCACAAGTCCCTCCCTAGCAAGCGAATCGCTAACCCTGACGGCGCCGACATCGCTCTTCTCCGGCACCTCAGCAGGTGGAGGCGAGGTCTCCCCCGGCGCCGCTCCTATCGACAAAACGCAAAGCAAAAGCGCCGTAAAAACGGCCACGAGGCGATGTTTTATCAAATATACCGTAATCATCTCGACCTCATTTGACCAGTTTGCGGTAATAATCGCGGTTGAGTTCCCGGTAAGATTCCGGGGACTTATTCCTCATGGCTCTCAAGATTTCCTGCCTGTATTTTTCGGGAACCTTGTATCCCGCTCTTCCCGGAATCGGCACATCTCCCGGCGTAAATATACCGGGATTCTGGTATCCCCTCCTGCCGCGTCCTCCCACACCCGAACCGCCCATTGGCATCGGCACGGGCATGGGCACTCCGCCGGCCATGGAGTCTTGCAACTTCTCCTGCAAATCACGCAATCCGCTCGACGCCTCGTCCAGTTTTTTAAGCGCTTCGGCCTCGTGGGGAAGCGCTCCGTCCGGATCGACGGCATTAAGCTTCTTTTTCGCCTTCCCCATCGCCTTCGACGCCTCCCCCAACTGATTGGGCTGTTCCCGGCTTATCAGGGGCAATCTCTCGCCCAACTCCTCCAGCCGGAGTTTCAACTGATCGGTCTGTTTTTCCAACTGTGCCTGCTCCCCGGTAAGCTCCTTCAACCTGCGCCGATCAGCTTCGGAAAGCATCCTGTCAGGGGTTTTGAGCGACTCATTTAACAGCTTTAATATTTCCTCGACGATTTCTCCCATTCGGTTGGCGCGTTCGAGCAGAACGCGACCGGCGTCATTATCGTATTCCCCCATCGAATCGATCAGAAGCGAATTGTGTCGTATCAATTCGATCTTATCCTTCCAACTCTTTATTTCCTCTCTTAAACCGTAAAGGTCCAGATCTTCGACTAATTTCTCCAGGCGTGCCCCATATCTTTTCAGATAATACAAGCCGTTACTAAGCGGACTCAATGCATTGTAAAACTCCGTCCGGTTCATCATTCCTTCAACCGGCTTGATTTCCCTTGCGTCCGTGTAAGCGACTTTGACGAGTTCGTTAAGCTCCTCTATCAGAAGCTTCAGCTTTTCCAACAGTTTTTCTTTTTCCTTTTCCTGATCTTCCAGAAGCGCCTCCTGGCTTTCGATGCCGATTCTTTGAGATTCTTCATAAATTTGCCGCTCCCGCTCCCGCAGTTTCTCGATGTCTGCGGCGATTTCGTCCAACTGCGCCAACTCTTCTCCCATGGATTTTTGCCCGAACTCCTGCATACCTTGTTCAAGCGCGGCCATCATGCGAGCCATCGAGTCTTGCATTTGACGAGCCATTTCGAGCGCCGCTTCCATGTCGCCGTCCTTGATGGCGTTTTGGAGGGCCTGGAAGGCATCGCCGGCCTCGTTCAGCGGCATTTGCTTTATCGCCTCGGTGTTGAGGAACTCCTCGGGCAAAGTCTTCGCTCCTCGCGACATGGCCTTCATCATCTCCTGCAGTGCTTCCCGCATACGCTCGAGTTCCGACATGAGCCGTTTGAGAGCCTCGGCGTCGCCTCCTTTGGCCTTGGCCAACAGCTCGCTTATCGACCGTTGCGCATCCAACATATCTTCCCCGCCCGACAACACGTCCAAAACTTTTTGGCGCTCGAGGGCATTATCGAGAGCGAGTACGTCCCGCTCGACAATCGGCGTTTCACTCTTTTTCAAAGTTGCCAACACCCTAAGACCGATGTATCGGGCATTGAGCCTCTTTTCCCGGCGGCGGTAAAGCTCTTCTATGTCGTTTCGGATGTTGCTTAACACCCTATGAGTATTGTAATCCGCGTACCTGTCTTTCTTCATCGCCTCCATCATGTCTTCAGTTTCGCCGATGATTATATTCATCCCTTTCGCGATTTGCTTAGCTTCGCCGATATGCTCCGGCCCGGGCCTGACGCCTTCGGGCGGCTCGTGTTCGAGCACGTCACCCAAAAGCGCGACCATATCATGCAAAAGCTCCCACTGATCGTTCACTATCTTGCGGTGTTCCTTTCGCGGGCTGTAAATATCGACCGCCAGAGTACGGCTTGCGCTTTTCTTGGGACCGGAAACCTCGTCGTTATCCAGCACCTCGATACAATACCTGACTCGATCCCCGGGCCTCAAATCCAAGGCTGCGATGTCCCAGTTATACGTGCCGGAAACCTCCCTCGATACATCCTCCGGAACGACCGCCGTCACGCGCCCTTCGGCGCCGTGAAGCCAGTAGACCACATCCACGCGCCGGATGCCGTAATCGTCATCGGCGTAAAATTTCAACGGCAACACTCCGGCCTCCTCGACTTCGACATCCTCTCGAGGCTCGACCAATTCGACTTTGGGATAAACGTCGGGGATCACTTTTATGGAATGCGCCGAAGTTTCGACATAAAGCTCGCCGCCGGCGCCGGTGGCCGCAAGCTTGTAAGAACCGTTTTTCATTACCGGTATCGATACCTCGATATTCCTGGAATCCGCCACTTTGGTGGGGATGGTGCTCTCTTCCAGTCTCAGGCTTGCTTCCGAGATGGGATGCAAGCTGCGGGCGCGAATGCGAGTATGCGCACCTTTAAGCGCTTCGATGGACCCGTCCGATGCGCTTTGCACGACGGGTTCCCTGCCGGTATAGGCCGGGAACTCGTAGCGTATTTCCATGTCGCCCAACACCAGCGGCATCTCGGCGCGCAAATGGGCCGCTTTTTCATCGAATGTAAGACTCGGCGCCAATAGAAACATCGAAGCGTCTCGTAAAGCATCCGGCATAAAAAAACCGATCATTATCACGGCAAGCATCGCGCCGACCGCTCCCAGAATGGTCTCTCGCAGCTTCCGGTACGGTATAACGGGAGAAATATCCAAATTCTCAAGTTCGGCGGCGGCAGACGAAACGTACGCCTGTGCAAGCGCGTCGCTGTATATATTACGCCCGAGGTCTTTGGATTCCAAAAGGTCCAGGCTTACCGTGAGGTTGTTGTTCAAGCCGGCTATCGTCCGCTCGATTGCCAGCGCCGTGGCGCGTCTGCCGGGTCGCTTGAGAGACATCACAAAGATTACCGCCATTGCCGACAACGCCGCTATCGAAAAAACCTTGAGCACGCCGGCCGCCCAGCCGGGGGGACCGCTCGAACCGAAAGCGCCGAAAAGCAATGTCGCCATACCGACGGAAAGAAAAGCCGTAATTACAAAAAAGGCAAGCGCTTGCGTCCTGCGAGCCATCGATAAATGTCGCCTCGCTCCGTCTATTATTCCGATGATTACATTCGCGCCGCTCATTTTCGCCTATACTTACTTTCCATCGTTTTTACCCGGCCACGGGCATATTTCAGCGAGGAAACAGCCACCGCAATGCGGATTCCGTGCATGACACACCTCGCGGCCGTGCCCGATTATATTCATATGTATTGAATAGAAATTTTCCGGCGGGAAAAGGTTCCCGAGGATTTCATGTGCCGCGGCCGCGCTTGTGCCTTTATCGAGCAGCCCCAGCCGGGTGGTAACGCGATGAATGTGCGTATCCACCGGAAAAACGGGCCTGCCGAATGCGAAAAGCAGCACGATAGCAGCCGTTTTCGGGCCTACGCCTTTTAGATTCATCAACATCTCATGCGCCCGATCGGTCGGCATATTTTCGAGTTCCGCAAGGGAGTATTCCCCGAAAGTGGACTTAACCCATCGCAAAATCTCTTTTATTCGCTCGCTTTTTTGCCTGGCCAACCCACCTACCCGAATGGCTGCCTCCAGGCTGCGCCGATTGGATCGAGCCACATCGTCCCAGGTTGGAAACCTGTTCATTAGACGCGCCATGGCCCTGTCGCGGTTCAGATCATTGGTATTCTGAGAAAGTATAGTCAAAACAAGTACTTCAAGCGGATCAACTCGACCGGGGGGGGCCGGTCGTGGCGTATTGTAATGCTCTTCGAGCAATTTTGCGACACGCAATGCTCGCTCCCCAACCCCGATTTTCGATCTGACAGCCATACGATTAAATTACCAAAAAACAACGTCTTTTCGTTATGGTATCTCTGTGTTCGAATGGAGTCAAGTTTACGACCTTAAGCGGATATGATAAAATTCCATAAAGCATGTGCGCTAAAATGAAAAACAAATCTCTAAGCCTTGCCGAAAAATCCTCGTTTCGCGACCTGGCCGGCCTGGTGACATCCGACAAGTCGTTCATATCCAAGGTGAAGACTATTATATCCGTATTGGAAGATGCTGTGAAAATTTCCGGCAAGTTGCTGTACCTTACGAAAAGCAGCGAAAATAAGCTCATCTCCTTTTCGTTCGGTGGAGGCAAAAAGCGCGAGTTGCCACATGGAACAACCGAAGGAATCGCTTCTGTGGTTCGCGATACCCACAAAGTCGCCATACTCGACAATGCACGCGAAAATCCGAAATATTCCATCCGCGTCGATATACCGCTAAGAAAAAGCGATAAAGCGTTGGCGGTCATTCCCCTGACGATGGACAAGAGGTTGGTCGGTATACTTGAACTGGCTGCAAAATCTTTTTCAAACCACGAGATAAACTTAATAACATCAATCACCGACTACCTTGCGATAGCATGCGCACACGCGCTTGATCTCGACCGGATAAAGGAACTTACCATAACGGACGAACTTACCGGACTCTACAACGCAAGTCACCTCAACAGGCTGGTGGAAATGGAAATACGGCGCGCCGAGCGTTACCGGGGAGTTTTCAGTCTGATTTTCATTGATATAGACAATTTCAAAGCCGTAAACGACAAATACGGCCACCTTGTGGGCAGCCGCATATTACAGGAGGTGGGGAAATTACTGGCCGACTCTCTCCGAGATGATATCGACACCGCTCATCGCTACGGCGGAGATGAGTTTGTCATTTTTTTGCCCAGTACCGATCGGAAAGGCGCGACCGTAGTTGCGAAAAGGTTACAATACCTCATAAAATTCAGAACTTTTCGGGACGATAAAGGTGTCACTTTCAATATCACCGGCAGTTTCGGTATAGCTTCCTTTCCGGATGATGCGCAAAGCAGGAAAGAAATCATCAGGATTGCGGACGAATCCATGTACAAAGTCAAGAACACGGGAAGAGACGGTATTGGCGGCGGCATGAAAGGAAATTCAGCCGATTAATATCTCATGAAAGTTCTCTGGCGAATAGCGCGGTATTTCAGACCTTACCTGCCGCAGGTGATCGTTGCCACGATTTTCAGTATAAGTGTGAGTTTCGTGGAAGCGGGCATGGCCGTTTTCGTCAAGCCTATCAGCGACGAGATATTTTTCGGAAGAAACACCGCCTTCCTTAAGTGGATTCCGATAATACTATTCGGACTGGTGGCTCTAAAAGGAATTTTCAGTTATTGCCACACATACATTCTCGGAAAAGTGGGCATAAGAGTTATCGTCAACATCAGGGCTCAGATATTTCGTCACTATTTGCGCTTCGGCCAATCCCAGTTCGACCACACCCCCATCGGCCATCTGATGAGCCGTATCACCGCCGACGTCAACGGCCTCCAGCAAACCATACCGGCACTTATCCAGATGCTCCGGCAATCTTTCACATTGCTGGCGCTATTGGGCGTTGCGCTGTTCTGGGACTGGAAACTGACAATCATCGGTTTAAGCGTCGTGCCCTTTACCGGCATTCCCGTCTGGATTATCGGAGTGAAAATCAAGAAGTTCCGGCGTCAAAGCCTGCAAAGCCTCGGCGCTCTGAACACCATCGCATTCGAGGCGTTCGGCGGCATTCAGGTGATAAAGGCTTTTTGCACCGAGGATGTCGAGATACGAAAGTTCAAGGAAGAAAACCGGAGATTTTTCCGCATAATAATCCGCGCCATGCTGGTGGGCCTGTGGGCGCTGCCGCTTAGTAACATCGTCAGCATAGCGGGAGTCAGCGCAGTGTTTGTTTTCGGCGGTCTACATGTCATAAACGGCGATATTACGCCCGGGGAATTCCTCAGCTTCGTGGCGGCCATAATGCTCATGTACCGGCCCATACGCCGCCTGAGCGATATAGTGAAGGTACTTCAAACCCTGCTCGCATCGGCGGAAAGAGTTTTCGAGGTTCTGGACGAGCCTTCCACCATCGTCGATAAACCGGATGCCGAATCTTTGCAGCCTATAAGCGACAAGATCGAGTTCAGGGATGTATGGTTCCGGTATCCGCTTCCTTCATTGCAATTAGTGCAAAAAGACTCGGAACTCGACAAGACTTCCCGAAAAAGGGAATCGCAAAGAGACTGGGTATTAAAAGAAGTCTCCTTTACTATAAAAAAAGGTGAAACCGTCGCACTGGTGGGAGCCAGCGGAGCGGGAAAATCCAGCGTCGCTTCACTGTTGCCGAGGTTTTACGACGTTGACAGGGGATCAATCTCCATAGACGGGGTAAATATACGCGACGTTACCATGAACTCG
>CAZDAF010000136.1:0-9142 GCA_964503115.1 uncultured bacterium | reverse complement strand
TTTAGACACGAGAAATTTTTATATGTTCCCTTATTTATGATACACTACACTAGATACGATTCAACGTCGTAACCCATAAACGATGGGTTCATAAAAAACAGGTAGGCGCACACGAGGAAAACAAACAGCCCCCCCACATTGTGCGGAGGGGCGGTATTACTCGAAGTCTCCATGCGTTAAAGGTTTTATTTTGGTGTCTTCGGTTCTTTCGGCACCTCGACGGGCTTCGTATCGGATGCCATGGCCACGCGCCTTACAACGACCTGGTTCTCCTTGCTCATATCTATCGGAATGGATTTGTAATAGGGATAAACGCTTTTGTCATCGGTGTATATCATGAGCATCAGCCCGTCGAGCGGAGCGAAAGCGAGCTTGAAATTCCCGTCGGGCCGGGTGGTGGTAACGGCGATATCGCGCCGTGTGGGGCGATATTTAACCTTGACGTAAGCCTGCATAGGTTCGCCGGTTTGAGAGTCGGTCACTTTTCCCGCTACCACCACGATCTTTTTGGGCGTAAAGAGTATCGGCATGGGAACGGCAATGATATCGGCTCCGCCTTTACCCTCGAGCCGCGATGATGTCATGTACGCCATATCTCCCGACGCGGGAATGGTAAAGTAAGTGTCGTTGCCGGTGGTGTTTATACGGTCGCCGAGATTGTCCGGTTCCGACCACTCTCCATCGCGCAGTATCGACCGGAACACATCCGCCCCACCGAAACCGCCGTGGCCGTTCGAGCTGAAATAAAGAGTTTCGCCGTCCGGAGCGATAAAGACGTTACCTTCCCACCCGTCCGTGTTTATCTGTTTGCCGAGGTTTGTGGGCTTGCCCCATTTTCCATTCGGGCCCAGTTCGCTCATCCATATATCGTACCCACCCATGCCGCCCGGGCGGTCGCTGACGAAGAACAGCTTCTTGCCGTCCGCCGACAGAGAAGCGTTTGCGTCGCTGTGTTTCGTGTTTATTGGCGGCCCCACATTTTCCGGTTTCGACCAGCCGGTCGGCGTATGGTGGCAGATGTATATATCGTTATCACCTCTTCCGCCGGGCCTGTCCGCCGTGAAGTACAATGCCGACCCGTCCTGGTTGAAGGTGTCGAGTCCTTCGTCGCCCCGGGTGTTGAGTTCGGCGAGGTTTTGAGCCCGCGTCCACCGGGCTCCTTCCCTGCGGGAAAACCAAACGTCCTGACCGCCACGACCACCGGGCTTGTCGGAGGTGAAGTAAAGCAGGTTACCGTCCGCGCTTATGATAGGGGCGAGATCGTCGCCGGGCGAATTGACCGCGTCGTCGAGGCTGGCTGCGAGAAGTTCCTGCTTGGTCTTTTTCTTGGCGATGGCAGACGGCGACGTTTTCTTTTTCGTCTCGCCGGGTTCCCCGGCCTCCTTGCATCCCGCGACGAGAATAATCGCCGCCAAAGCCGCATACACTAAAAAATACCGCGAATTTTTCGACTTCATAGCGATCTTCTCCCTATGCCTCGATGATAAACTGGACAAGGTTCTCGATTTCACCGGAGCCGTTGAAAAGGAACAAATCGTTGCGGTTGACGAGGTTCTGGATGGTGAGCTTGAAGTTTTTATACGAGATAACGTCCTGACGCGCCAAAAACAGGAGCATTCCTTCGGAGCCGATTTCTATCGGGTCGCCTTGTACGGTGTTGCCCCATACAATCGATATGGCCACACCGTCCACTCCCGGCGGCCCGATGGCTTGCATCTGCTTCGTAAGTGCCGCCAGTATGGTCTTGCCATACCGGTCAAGGACGCTCGCCACATGCCCGTTGCGATCCTGACCGAATATGTAAGGCGGCGTTTTGGCCATCACAAGTACGCCCATATAGCGTTTGTCGGTACCGAACTTTGAAGGATTTTTCCAGAATCCCGCACCGCCGACGGAGCACTCATCGAGCGTGACAATTCTCAACTCATTGCTCGAATAAACCGCCGTTACCTCTTTGACTACACGTTCGAGCAGGCCGGAATATTTTTGGGCAAGCGATTTACCCTTTGCCGAGGTGTAATCCGATGGAGGCGCTATATAAGCGCCGCTCGCCGATACGGAAACAACCACTCCTAACAGGAGCGCCGTCATCAAAAGCCACGAGGCCATCCGCCTCATCTCCGCATCTCCTTTCGTTATGGAGTTGAATGATTATTACAGCATTCGGCGCTTGTTGTCAAAGGCCGGATTTTATTCGTGTAAAAGCGCTGAAAAAACTCTCCATCACGTCGTTTCGACGGTGATCGCTATAAATAAAAACAAAAGGAACCACCCATTCGCTTATTTCAGCGATCGGGGTGATTCCTTTTTATATTTGAGCCTCTGGAACCGGTCTATCTAACCGGCTTCCACTTTCCGTAGATAAGTAATTGGGACGTTTTAGAAGAAGAGCCAGAAAGCCAGATCCGCTCTCCAAAGCTGGCCGTCATCGCCGTGGATGTCGGCACCGTTATAATCTAAGTTGTGATACTCGGTTTGAATTTGCATAACCTCGAGGCTGACTTTCATGGCCTTTGTTATATCGTAGAAGATATGAGTGTAGTACATCTGGTTCCTTGTTATAGGGCCGGGGGTGAGAAGGTCAGGCAGCGTATCCTTATCTATGCTACCTCCTCCGAGGTCTTCGTCATGGGGATCATCTATGCCGTAACCGAGATATATTGTCACTCTGTCTATAGGTTTGACCATCAGTTCGATCCAGCCTCCCACGTCACGAACGGGAACGCGCTTGTTATACACGTCATAGCCGACCCCCTGAGCAAAGACGCTGCCGGCATACCAACCGTCGAGGTTCCTGCCGTAGAAATACTCACCGGCCAGCGCCAGTTTCTTGCCGAGCGGGATGTTAACGCTCAAGTTGTAGCTCCAACTCTCGAAAATCTTGTCGTGGAATTGACCATCGAGGTCAGGACCCTCATCATGTTTCTCCTCGGCGTAGTGGCCGGACAGCGCGACGACAAACTTTTTCCCGAAATATCCGAGCGAGAATTGAGTGTCCGGGAAAACGCTGTTGTCACCGGCATCGAAGTCGGTGGCTGTGAGGTCGCCTTCGATCTTTTCTCCGACACTCATGGCGACGCGAAATTTATTGCCGTAAGTGATCCGAATTTGCGGCATGTAGTAACCCAGATTACCCAGGCCGGCGCCGGGAGGGTAGTTAGACACGTGGGGATAAAGCGGACTCACAAGCATCCGTTCCTGACCGGCGAGCAGACTCCATTTCGGGTACTTCAGGTTTATAAAGGCCCGGCGGAGCGTAAGCGCGAGTTCATTTTCAACCTGACCGTTACCTACGAAATCCATCTCTAACAAGCCCAACACCTTCGAATCTTTCGTGGGACCGGGAGCGGCGATTTTGAAGCCGAAGCGGGACTGCCGTACGGTAAAACTCAGCGTGTCCTGGTGATTGTACGGAGGGCTGTCCGGGTAAGCGTATATGCAGAAGTTGTCCCCGGAACCCTGCGCGGAATGATAAATCGTCTCGGCTTTCAGGTACCCGTAAAAGGTTACGTCGAACTTGCCTTTCATCAACTTCAGGTCGGCGCGTGCCATGTTAGCTGATAAAATTAGCCCCATTACCAATGCTACCGATAATAAAGTTTTTCTAATCACGAACTTTCCTCCTTTTTCTTACCTGAGAATTCCCTTTAATTTACAGCAATATTTGAATAAGGTCAAGTGCTTTTTCCGCAACCGGATATTTCACCGCTGCAAAGCGTAAAATCCGGCAAGTATTCACCCTCGGAATGTCGAGGCCACTTCTCATTAAATCGCCCGTTTTCTGCCCGCCGTGAAGGCTTTTAGATTCACTTCCAGCACTTTGGCGGGAACCGTTCCTCTAATCGCTTTTTTCCAGAGTTTCTCGTCGAATTCGAGTCTTGCGGAGAGCGCTCCGAGCAACACCACGGTGGCCGTACGTGGGTTGCCGGCTTCTCTCGCCACTTCGAGACAATCGAAAGCTATAATTTCAGGGTCGAACTTGTTAAGTTTCTCGACAATACCTTTCGGGTACGGCTGCACGCCACGTGTAACGGTGGGAGGCGGAATTATTTGCGTGTTCACCACGAGTTTGCCTCCTTTCTTCACCAAAGGCAGCCATCTGAGTGCTTCAAGCCTTTCGGTCGCCATCAGCAGGTCGGCTTCTCCATCCGGTATAAGTGGCGAGTAGATTTTATCTCCGAACCGCACGTGGCTTATAACACTCCCACCTCGCTGGGCCATGCCGTGCACGTCGCTCTTTTTCACGTCATACCCTGCCATCACGACCGTTTTTGCCAGTACCTGGCCGGCTACGATTATACCCTGGCCTCCCACTCCCGCTATAAGCACGTTGGTCGCGGTCATTTTATAGCCTTCTTCTTGCAAACGGAAGCGCACACGCCACATCCGGTGCACATAATTTCGTCAATGAGCGCGTAGCCTTCGCGCTTTTTTCCATCGAGCCTGCGTTCCTCGGTTACCCAAGTCACTGCGGGGCATGCCACCATAAGGCATGTTCGGCAACCGTCACAAAGCTCCGTGTCGACAACCATCGGCGGTTTTCTGATCTCGCTGAACTCGGGTAAAAGGACACAGGGGCTGCGGCTCACTATCACGGACGTGGTATTTGCTTCCAACGCCTTTTTCACCGTTTTTTGTGTTTCTTTTATATCATAAGGGTTTATCACCCATACGTTCGACACGCCAAGACTTCGCGCCAGAGCCTCGATGTCAATGCAATTAGTGTTTTCGCCATACGCGGTTACGCCGCTCATGGGGTTACCCTGCCTGCCGGTCATCGCGGTAGTGCGGTTATCGAGTATGATTATCGGCACGCGGCCTTTATTATATGCGATGTCGGCCAAGGGAGTTATGCCGGAATGCGCGAAAGTACTGTCCCCGATGACGGCCACCACCTTACCGTGAGCTTCGTCACCGAGAGCTTTTTCAATTCCAAAGGCCTGCCCTATCCCCGCACCCATGCACAGGACAGAATCAAGGGATTCGAGCGGTTTCAACGCCGCCAATGTATAGCAGCCGATGTCACCGCATACAAACACCTTCTCATTCTTGAGAACCCAGAATAAGCCCCGGTGAGGGCAGCCGGGGCACATTATCGGCGGACGGGGCGGCAAATCCGCGTCGAGTTCGACACCTTTTTCCTCACCGCCCAGTATCGCACGACGCACCGTCGCGGGATTAAGCTCGCCACAGATCGGCAACACCGCTTTGCCCGTAACATCGATGCCAAGACCACGCACAAAATCCTCGATAAACGGGTCGAGTTCCTCCACAACATAAACTTTCTCGACCTTTGAGGCGAATTCACGTATCTTTCGTTTGGGCATGGGCCAGGTTATTCCCAACTTCAGCACGCTCACTTCCGGCAAGGCCTCCTTTACGTAAAGGTAGCTTATACCCGCAGTAATAACGCCGATTTTCTCATCGCCCATCTCGATGCAATTATGCTCGAAAGTTTCCACGAACTCTTCGATCTCGCGCATTCTGACTTCAATCTTCGAGTGGCGCAGCCTGGCGAACCCCGGCAGCATGACAAGTTTTTCAGGATCCTTTTTTATATCGAGCGGCACCGGCCCTTCCGTTCGCTCCCCGACCCGAACTAATCCTATAGCGTGACTGACCCTGGTGGTGGAACGCAAAATCACCGGGCAATCGAACCGCTCGCTAAGCTCGAACGCCACCTTGGTGAATTCGTAAGCCTCGACGCTGTCGGCGGGCTCGATCATCGGCAACTTAGCCGCGCGGGCGTAATGGCGGTTATCCTGCTCGTTCTGTGAACTGTGCAACTGAGGGTCGTCGCAATTGACGATCACAAGTCCACCCCTGACGCCGGTGTAGGAAAGAGTAAATAACGGGTCGGCAGCCACGTTCAAACCGACGTGCTTCATACTTACGAGGGCCCTCGCTCCGGCATAGCTCGCCCCGGCAGCGACATCGAGCGCCACTTTCTCGTTTATGCTCCATTCGGCGTCAACTTCCGGATATTGGGTCATGTTTTGGAGTATTTCCGTACTCGGCGTGCCGGGATATGCGGTGGCGACCTTGCAGCCCGCCTCCCATGCGCCTCGAGCAATGGCTTCATTTCCACTTAGAAACACTATAGATTGTTTTCCCTTCATCTTTCCTCAAGCGAACAGTGCGAAGTTACCGACGCGTTAGTGTTTTAACATATTTCGTAGCGGGTGTCTACCTTTGTTTGGGTTCCGGCAGTTGGATTAACCGGTCAGGGTCATTGGAGATTTTTCAGCCAGGAGAGAGCTGTTTCGAGCGCCTGCGGCCATACCCGCAGCCGATGCGGCGCGTTTTCCAATATTTCGAGAGTTTTTGGCTCGCGCGCGGCTTGCATCAGCTTTCGAGCATGCTCGACCGGAACGGTCTCGTCGGCGGTTCCATGCACAATCAATACCGGCCGAGGTGAAATCATAGGAATATGTTGGACGGGGTTTATTCGCTCGAAGCCGGCCAGCCATTCGTCCGCGTCCGGCGGAAAGTCGGGGTCGCGGACAATGCCGACGGTTCGGAAATATTCGACCAGCGCCGAGCCTGCCGGTACGGCCCTTATCGTTGTAAATTCCGCCGGGCAGGCAAATAACGCGACAGCGGCGATTTTTTCGGTATGCGCTCCGGCCCATACCGCCGCCGCCGCACCGCCGCTAAAACCCCACGGAACCACGCGCTCGACAAAAGACATCGCACATAGAGACTTGACAACCGTTTCGAGGTCCCGGCCCCAGCCGGCCATATCGAAATTCCCTTCGGAAATTCCGCATCCACGGAAGTTGAAGATCAGAGAACCGAATCCTTCTTCCGTCAATTGCCGGGCTAAGGGCAAATATCCCGCATCGCCCTCTCGAGGTTTCTCGCGGGGTATGCCGTGACACAATGGCACTACCGTGACTCGATCCGCAGACTCCGGTAGAAAAAGCTCACCCCGCAAAGTCGCGCCGTCACAAATCGTTTCGAAAGAAGAACGCTTCATAGGAAATGTGCCTTCAGTGTATCCGTGTCATCCGTTAGGGGATTGAATGTCGTCTCTTTGCCCTCCATGCCGTCCCCATCTTTGCGGCTATGCAGGATAAGGGATTTAAATCCCTTGCTTAAATGTCGAACCAAACTTCCCCCATTTTAAATCCGATGGGCGCCTGTCCTTTTTTCTTTTTCTCGATCATGGCGGGGATGCCTCCGGTGAACTTATCGAATTCGGCCTGGCCCCGTACGCGGTCAATGACGGCCATAGCCGCCGTTTTTCCGGAAATCAACGCGCCGGTGATGCCGAATCCGTAGTTGGTCTCGATAAATCCCGCCAATGTACCCGTAAGGACGAAGCGGTCCTTGTGTATTAATTCGGGCGGGGGTTTTGGGGTGGCGCCTGAAAAACGCCTCCATTCGGCGATTTCTTTGTCCTCGTACTTCTTGAGCATACCCTCGAAATGATCCAGGTTCTCTTTGGGCAATTCGTTTCTCGAGAACAGCAACACGTACCATATACCGTTGCAGGCGCTGGAGTAGCCGTATTCCTTTCCAAGCCCGCCGATGTATATGGCTCCTTCGGCCTCTCCCGGCGGATGATCGCAAAAGGCGTGATAGCCCATGTAGCGAGAGACGGACCTGTCCAGGATTGTATACATTGCCGGTGTCAGACCTGTCGCAAGGATGGTGTGCTCGGGAGCCTTTTCAAGGTCTTCTTTTTGAATCTTTCTGCCGAATTGAAACTTCACACCTTCCTTGACGGCAATCCTGTAAAGGAAAGAATCAAGCGAAGATTCTCTGCTTCCGCGTTCGCAAGTAAAAGTCGGCTCGGGAGCACGCTCCATGGGAACGGGGTTTCCCGCCATGACCAGTGACAATTTCTCGGTCACGTCGTGAAAACACGTGGAGCAATCCACACCTATATATTCCCATGTGGCGGGACCTTTCAACGGCGTGGTGTGTGCCGATGGATGCCAATCGGGATTACCGCCGACCTGTTGTTCCTGCTCCGCCAGCGTGACGTCGAATCCCTCACGCGCAAGGTTTGTCGCAGCCACCAATCCAGCCGGTCCCGCCCCGACTATCAACGCCTCTTTGCCCATTAGAATCTCCTTTTTCTTCGAACGCTTTTATGCTATGTAGCAGGCAGCAATTTTTCGGCAAGATCGAGCGCCGAGCTCGCGGCCAGCTCGGTTCCGATGCCGTGTCCTCCCGCTTCAGCGCTGCATAGGTATAAGTTTTCCACCGGCGTTTCGTGCGCCGGCCTCTTCTCATATATCTGGTCTATGGTTTGGCCCACGCCGATAACGTTGCCTTCTTCACCTGCAAAATGCTCGATGTCGTCCGGGGAATGAGTCACCGTCCAGATAATGTGTTCCTCGATAGACGGGAAGACTTCTTTCAGAGCGTCCATGCATGTTTTTTCCCACGGCTTCCATTCCTCGTGAGGATCGCATCGGGCACCGAAGTATATTAGTTGCTTCCCGGGCGGCGCCAGTTCGGGATCGAAGCTCGTCGGGACGCATATCATGCCGCCCGTTACGCCGGGGGCCAGGCCTTTGGATATACGCCGTTCGACCTCTTCCAACTCCTCATCCGTGAGGTTTGGGGTGAACATGATCATTTTCTGATCGGTTATCACCTCATCGAGAGCCACTTTAACTGCGAAGACATGAGCGGCGTAAGTCAGGTTTCGAACCTTTTCGACATAATTCTGCGGAAAATGCCCGGCGCCGGCCAACTCGAACACAGTCGCCTTGATGTCCGCATTGGATACTACCCGGTTTGCCTCGATAACTTCACCGCTAATCGCCACGCCCTTTGCGCGACCGTCTTCAATCACGATCCTTTCTACGGGGCAACTCAATCGCGCCACCGAGCCGTGCTTTTCGATAATTTGTTGATACGCCTGTGGAATGGCTCCACTGCCTCCTTTCGGGTAACCGGAGCTTTTGGCCAGCGTCAGTTCCCGGAGGCAAACAATGAACTCCGCCGTGCTGGCGGCATCGGGAGTTACGCAGAGGTATATCCCGCTTAACATTGTGAATATTCTCATGATGTCTTTATTCGGGGTGATACTTTCGATCCATTCCTTGAGAGGCATGTATCGGAGCGATTTCAAGTCGTCATCGGTTATCTGCGCCACTTTGGTGAAAATTTGGGCAAGACCGGA
>CAZDAF010000135.1:0-9169 GCA_964503115.1 uncultured bacterium | reverse complement strand
AAATTATAGGTAACTAAACATGATTAGTCAACAGCTTGGTCAATTTTTGCCCAAAATATCTGTGAAAATGTGGGAAAATTCTTGAAACTGAAAGGAGAACTAACTTGTTGATTTAATAGCAAAACACCATTAAAACAGTGTATATTCGGACTTGTCTAAAGAGACGGTGGGCGCAATTGATTGCGTCTCTTGTTGTTTTTTCCACCCTTTTTGAGCAATTTTTATAAAAACGGAATTTTCCGCCGATATACGATTACTCCGGCGCGTTCCCCAAAATGGGCGATGTGAGCAACTCCACCGCTTTATCGCGCCTCTCCTCGAACTCCTCCGAGGAGACCACGGCGCTGGTATTCATTTTAACTTTCATCGGATCGACCGCCTTTCCATTGCGGTACAGGCCGTAATGCAGATGCGGTCCTGTGGCCATGCCGGTCATGCCCACATGGCCTATCACCTTACCCTGTTTAACATGTTGTCCGTTCTTAACGAAAATCTTATTCATGTGACCGTATAGAGTAAGCAATTTGGGGTTATGCCGAATTTTCACTGTTTTTCCGTACCCCCTCATCCAACCGCTGTATACGACCTTGCCGTTGGCCGCCGCCATGATGGGCGTGCCGATGGGCGCGCCGAAATCCACTCCCAGATGAGGCCTGACTTTTTTCAGGATGGGATGAAAGCGACGCATCGTAAACCCGGACGTAACGCGAAGAAATGGAAGCGGCGATTTCAAGAAGTTTTTTTTGAGGCTTCGTCCCTTTTTATCGAAAAATCCGCGCCCTTCCTGACCATCGTACCATATACCCCAGTATTGCTTGTCTCCGAGCACGAACAACACGGCAAGAGCACTGCCCAGGGCCAGGGCGTTCCCGCTTTTGTCCTGAACTTCCTTTACCCAAATTCTCAACTCGTCACCGGGGTGAATGTCGTTGTTGAAATCGATGTCGCTGCGAAACACACGGGCCAGGTTGATAACCTGCCTCTCGCTTACACCCACCCGGATAGCGGAGGAAATCAGAGAGGAATTTTTTCGTACTTTGACAATGTAAACCCGCTCTATTTCCTGATGAGGTATTTCCTCGATTTCAACGACAGGCCGGTTTCCCTCGAATCGGACATGAAGTGTTTCAAAGGGACCGCACGGAAAGTAGAACGCCTCGAGACCGCGGCCTTCGAGAATCCTGTAGGGCATTTCCTGACCGGGGCTTATTTGCCCGAGTCCGCATCGCTTTTCGAATGAGAACACCACTTCTCTTGCAGCGGAACTCGGCGTACCGAGCACCTTCAACGCGCCGAGGAAGCTATCCCCTTTCCCGAAGCGGAACACACCTTCCTCGACCATCGGAACTCTTAAAAAGGGCGCTTCCAAATCCAGCGGCACCGCGCGAAAGGTGGCTGCCGGCTGAGGCGCTTCGGTTATAATCTCGCCGGCGTTACTACGGCTGCAAGAACATCCGATCAGAATAGTGAAAAAAAGAAATACCGCCGTGCTTAAAAGTATTGTTGCGACATCTCGGAAACTTCCCGTTTTTCTTTCCAACCGTTCTTCCATTCTTATCTTAATCTAGACAATAGCGATATATTTTTCAATTACCGCTCTATCTCTCTATTCCGGTGAGTTCGCCGTAAACGCTGCCCACAAAAACCTTGCTCTTGACCTTCAGGAGATGCCTTTGAGGATCGGCGGACACCCACATAAAGACTTCTTCGACTTTTTCAGAGTCATCTTTCTTTATCTTTCCATCGTCCGTCAATCTGTAGAAACTCGGCAGTATCTTAAACGCATTATACCTGCCGGCTTCGACTTCTATCTCCTCCTCCGCCATGACGTCGAACACCGCCCTGTAGATTCGCTTGCTTTCCAAAACGTCGAACGTTACCGGCCGCCCGACCTTGAAATCCAGGCATCGAACCACGAGGATGAGAGTGAGCGGGTCGTAAGCGTTGCCGTACTTTATTTCCTTTTTCTTGATCTTTTTTCCTTTGACGTTTACGATACTTGCGGTTTTCTTCTTCGGAAAGAAGGAAATGCTTGTCCGGTAAACCGTCCCGGCTTCCACTCGATGTATACGTACCCTGAACGGCCTTAAAGTTGCGGGATGTACCCAAACCTCCATTTGATCGTTCATTTTCCACATCCTGCGCACCAGCCCGATTGTGCGGGCCTCTCCCTTGATATGAATGACGGGATCGTTTCCCTGCATTTCCTGCGATATATGTATTTTCGCCACTGCGGCGGCTATGCCGTTCCAGCCGAACTCGTAATGAAGCGTTTCCAAGGCGGGTCGGGGACAGTTTGTTACTTCCACCGGCTCGACAGCGGGCGGGTCCGTACCTCCCACGGCGGGCGTCATGCAAAAGACCGCTATGACCGCAGCCCACAAGACGGGCAGTGCAAAGTATGAAGCGTGAAGCTTGAAATATGAAAAAACCTCCCACTTCGTGCCGATGACCTCGTACGGTTCATCGCGATGCTTCAATCCGCTACGCTCCGATTCACACTTCACTTTTGAACCTTCAATTCCTTACATTATTATGATAAGCTGTTGTGATGATTAGTTCAATCAATTGAAAAGGATGTATGTGCGCGCTACCCTTTTTTTACAAAAGGGCCCGGTAGATCCGCAGGCCCTTGTTTATAGCGGATATGGCCAAAAAGAAAAAAAGAGCGACCCGAAAACCGGTGAGCCGGCGCAAAAAGCGGTCTGCATTTGCCGTTTTCAGGTGGTTTTTACTAACGATTTTCACCGTTTTTATACTCGCAGGCGCCGCAGTGTTGGTGGTTTATTGGCGTTATGCGGCCGATTTGCCCGTTCTTGCCACCATGAACGATTATCGCCCCCCGGTTATTACAAGTGTCTATGACGTTCGAGGCGGACTTATCGGGGAATTTTTTGAGGAACGACGCAGGCTGGTTTCCGGCGAAGAGGTACCGCCGTTGTTGAGGCAAGCCTTTGTGGCTATCGAGGACGAGCGATACTATCGTCACCAGGGAGTAGACTATCAGGGCATTCTTCGCGCGTTATACGTTGACATTCGAGCTTTAAAGGTGGAGCAGGGCGCAAGCACCATCACCATGCAGTTGGCGCGTACTTTCTTCCTGTCACATGAAAGGACCCTTTCCCGCAAGATAAAGGAAGCCATCCTTGCGCTGCGCATCGAGCGGAACTTTAACAAGCAGGAAATACTCACCCTTTACCTCAACCAGATATACCTTGGTCACGGAGCTTACGGCGCCGGGGCCGCCGCCGAGGAATATTTCGGGAAAAAGGTCGGCGAGCTTACGCCAGCCGAATGCGCTCTGTTGGCTGCAATTCCCAAATCGCCGGCTCGATACGATCCGTTCAATCACCCGGATAAAGCTGAAAAACGTCGAAATACGGTGCTGGACAAAATGACCGAGTTGGGGATGATAAGCGATGAGGAACACAAGCAAGCTCGTTCGAAACCGTTCAGGCTCGTCAAACGCGTAAGCCCGACGCGACGGGTGGCGCCATATTTCGTCGAATATGTACGCCAATACCTCATTGAACATTACGACCACGAAACAGTATACAGAGGTGGATTGAACGTTTTTACCACGGTCAACGCCGAGTGGACCGCCGCCGCGAAAAAAGCGCTGCACAAAGGATTAAGAAGGCAAGACCGGCAACTCGGGTGGAGAGGCCCGATTCGTCATATCGAGGGGAAGAATCTCGACGAATACCTGTCGGAATTGCGTAAAAAGTATCCAAAACGACCCGCCAAAGGCGAAGTGGTAGAAGCTATCATCACAAAAATTCCAGGCAAGAATAAAACCTGGGCGATATTGAAAATCGGCGATCACACTGCGCGTCTACCGGCCAAAGGGAAAAAGTGGATAAAAAATCTCAATATGGATCCTCATGAAAAACTTAAGGATATACCTAAACCTCGCAATAAGCTTTTGTCGGGCGACCTTGTCAAGGTGCGGATTAACGGTACCGACAAAGATGGAACACTCGTTGTCGGTCTCGAGCAGGACCCACTCGTGCAGGGCGCCATACTGACCATCGATCCATATACAGGAGAGATCAGGGTGATGGTGGGAGGCAGGGATTTTCGCGAGAGCGAGTTTAACCGCGCGGTGCAGGCCCGCCGCCAGCCGGGATCGGCGTTCAAGCCCATTCTTTATATGGCGGCAATCGAGGCGGGTTACACCCCTGCGACAGTCATAATCGACACGCCGATAATCCTCGAGGGGCCGCGTGGGCCGTGGAAACCGCGTAACTACGGCGGCAAGTTCAGCGGCCCGCGAACTCTGGCGAGCGCCTTGCAATTCAGCGTAAACACCATCAGCGTCAAGTTGATGAAAGATATCGGCGTAAATATGGTTATACGCTATGCGCGCAAGATGGGCATAACTTCCAAACTCAACCATGACTTAAGCCTGGCGCTTGGGACCGCTTCGTTGACTCTGTTGGAGTTGACTCGCGCGTACGGAGTGTTTGCCACCCAAGGCAGTCTTGTTCCCACGGTGGCTGTGCGGCGCGTTTATGATCGGGACGGCCTTTTGCTCGAGGATCGCGTGTCTCACGTGGAGGGGTTCCCGTCTCCACCTCGGGACATGGCTGAATTTGCCGCGTGGAGCGCCGATGGGTCGGAGCCCTTTTGGGGAAGTAAAGGGCTGAAGTACAGAATGGCGGTTGCCGAGCGGCGTGGAAAACAAGTACTAAAGCCGCAAATAACTTACGTAATGACAAGCTTGTTGCGAAACGTGGTCGAGCGCGGCACAGGGCATTGGGCGCGTATCCCGGGCCTGGAAATAGCAGGCAAGACAGGAACAACAAACAAATTTATGGACGCACTGTTCGTCGGGTTCACAACCTCGTGTGTAACCGCCGTGTGGGTGGGGCACGATAGCGGAAGACTTACCTTGGGAAAAGGAGCCGCCGGCGGAGATGTAGCCGCGCCGATATGGCAAAATTACATGTACCCCGTTATTCGAGGGAAAAGGATACCGCCGTTCCCGCGACCGGAGATGGTGACTACTTATACTTTCGATTTGATCGCCGGAACCTTTCCCGGACCGACATCCAAGAAGATCGGGCAGGCGGCTTTTATCGAAGGCACTCGACCCGCTCCATACGTGCCGCCGCCCGAAGAGGATATCGATATATTCCAGTACGATTACAAGCCACCGGAAGAATTGGATCCCGGAGAAAAGTAAACGGTTCCCGGTGCGAGGAAATCAGTGCGAAGTGCGAACGGATAAAAAATCATTGGTTCCGGCGAATCGAGAAAATCCATTCTGCTTACCGGAGGCCGGAAGGTTATGTTGGATGCCGACCCGGCGGATATTTACGGTGTGACCACAAAATTCAGCAAGCGGCGCAACTCACCTTATGCGTTCACGGAACATGGGGCCGTAATGCTCGCAAGTGTATTGAACACGCCTGTTGCCATAAACGCAAGTATTCAAGTTGTCCAGGCGTTTGACAACTAATCGAATTGTTTTTCCACTGCGCCTATTGCTTCGTCCAGGATGGCGGTTATCCGGTCGAGGTCGGTGGGTTGAACTATGTATGGAGGGGCGAGCAGGATGTGATCCCCCGCCAGGCCGTCAACGCAAAATCCGCCCGGGTACACGTACAATCCCCTCTCGAGGCATTCCCGCTGGATATGTAATCGCACATTCAAGGCGGATTCAAAGGGGTCTTTACCCTCGGCATTGTCCTTGACGAATTCTATCCCGATCAGAAGGCCCTTGCCTCTTACATCGCCCACAATTCGGTGTCTTTCCTTCAGTGCTTTCAGTTTCGGCAACCAATAAGCGCCCATTTTGGCGACATGATCGATTAGATTTTCTTCTTCTATAATTTTTAATACTTCCGACCCCACGGCCACGGACGCAGGATGACCTCCGAAGGTGTGCCCATGGACGAACGAGTGGCTTTCCGATTCCTTCAAAACCCTATATATCTCCTCCTCGACCATTACTGCTCCCAACGGAGCGTAGCCTGAGGACAACCCTTTCGATAAACATATAATCTGCGGCCTTGCGTGGTAATGCTGGGAAGCCAGGAACTTGCCGGTTCTGCCCACGCCGCTCATAACCTCGTCTCCAATAAGAAGCACATCGTGTTTTTCGCATATTTCCCGGATGCGCTGAATATATCCGATGGGGGGCGCTACTCCAGGCGCCGCCGCTCCGACGATGGGCTCGAAAATAAAAGCCGCAATCAACTCCTCGCCCTCGGTGACGATGGCTCGCTCGAGGTCCTCCGCGCAATCCAGATCGCAGGTTTCGGGAGTGCGATGGAATGCGCAACGATAGCAATAAGGCGGGCTGATCCGTGGAAAGCTGAACAGTATCGGTGAAAACTTATACCGCCGGTAATGATGGCCCGTCAATGACAGAGCGCCGATGGTTGCGCCGTGGTATGAAATGGACCTGGCGATCACTTTGTATCGCTCGGCGCGGCCCTTTTCCAGGTGATATTGATGTGCCAACTTTACGGCAGCCTCAACCGCTTCCGAACCGCCCGACGTGAAATACACATGATATTGCTCATCACCCACTATCTTCACCAACTCTTCAGAAAGTCGCAGAATAGGCTCGTTGCTGAGAGCGCTCATGTGCACGAAAGCGACTTTGTCCGCCTGCCTTGTCCATGCGTCCATCACTCGACGGTTCCTGTGGCCGAGGCACACAACCGCCGCACCGGAAGCCCCGTCGATAATCTCCATGCCGTTTTTATCATATAAGTAGATACCCTCCCCACGGACGATCAGCGGATAAGTCTTTTTTAAATCCCGGTAAAAAATGTACTTTTCAGTTAATGGGTGATCTTCAGTCATTTAGGCTCCTTTCGGGCGAGGATAAAAGAATGCCGGCGGGACTCCACCAACATGTATTAACCTGAAAATGATTACAATTTCCTTATTCCACTCCTCAATCCGAGATACCCCACCAGATAAACGATCCCTGCCACTATCATGGCAATTCGAAATCCTGCCGTCATCGAGACTAACACGGTAACGAGAGAACTAATTACCGAAAAACAGGCGTTGACGCCCCAGTACCATGGAATCATATTGGGGTACTTATTTCCAATCAGTCGAATCCCCGACGGAAAAGGGATGCCCATAACAAATCCCAATGGGAAAATAGCTACTGTTGCCAAAATGAATCTGGGAGGTGGTGACATCGCCATAAAATAGTGTTGAAAGACCTTTTCTATGAGAAGCAGTTCCAAAGGAATCAGCAAAAGTATGATTGCCACGGCAAATCCGACAACTTTCAGAGTCTTATCTCCCCATCGGCGTGACACGGCGCTTCCAAGACCTGAAGAAATTAACAAAGAGAACAGCACTACCGTCAAAGAACGTACTGGATACCCCAGAAACACCATCAGCTTTTGCATAAGCACTATTTCGATGGCCATATAACCCGTTCCCAGAGCGGCAAAATAAACCAGAATTCCCAAGGGAAGGCTGTTTGGATCAGTTGATTCTTTTCGAACGAACCGCCATAAGGGCCAGATGATAAAAAGCAGTGAAAAGATAGTTACCTGGATGAGACCTGCTAAAAAGATTAAATGGCCTACGGGAAACTTATATCCAAAATCTTCTATTCCCGTGAGCCACTTCCATAATCGCGACCATTTAAAATAGTACTGGAAGAAGAATGGCGCATCATCGGTAGTGGGTGATATGTCGTATATATGATCCCGCTGAAATTCCCGGCGTTCCCGTTCATCGGATTTGGCGTAAACTGAGAACTCGTTGGGTATATAGCGATAGGGGTTGTATAGTATTCGGAATCCTTCGACTTGGCAGAAGCGATCTATTATCGCCGCCTCCCCTGGAAGGAAACCATTTTTCTTAAGAAGGATAGTAACCCTGTCTTTTGTCCCCAGGATAAAAAAGTAACGCCAAGGTTCTTTAATGCCTCTGCGAGTAAGGGCTTCTATCGTAATGGCCACGATTCGAAGCGACTCGCGTGGTGGAGTAAAATAGAAACGGGAGCATGACAATACTCCATCTGTTTTAAGGTGATCCAATATTTCTTCAAAAGCTTCCACGGTATAGAGGTAGTTTTCAGATAGACTATAAGCACCTGAGGAAAGGGCGGTAAAAGAGTCCACAAATGTCATTTCAATCACATCGAATTTGCGTTGAGTACGTGCGAGATAACTGCGCCCTTCAGCATTGATCAGCTCAACATCCGGTCTAAAATATAATCCTCCGATATAGTCGGAAAATTCGCGTGTAACTACTCTGCAAGTTAAAGGATTGATCTCCACTGCCGTGACCTTGCGTGCACCAAGGCTGAGGGCCACCATGACGCCTGACCCGCCGCCGGAGCCAATGACCAGCACATCGGCATCCGATTTTCCGAAATATGCGGAGGCTTGAGAGCTATGGGGTAAGAATGGGAGTTCTTCAAAGTTGCCTGAAAAGCGGTACATCGGTGTAAAGGCTGACAGATCTTGCAGCACTATACGCAATTTGTAGAACTCATTTTTACGCTTGGAGCCTACCATCACCAGCAGTGGCCCAAGAGTCATTTCGGGAGTGACGTCTACCCTGGTCAAAGCGCCCCATTGTGTAAAATCGTGTTTTTGGGGAATTTCTTGGGCGCCGGAACTTGCACCACTTAATAATAACAACCACTTCCCTTTTGTGGTTTTAATGATTTCAGGGGAAAAGACGGCAAATACCACTACCGACAGCAGAGTGCCGGCCAGTAAACAGTAGTGTATTACCATACGCACGCGAGAAGTTTTGATGATCAGGACTAAAGACCCCACTGCCGCCAGAACGGAGACCAGCGCCAGTGTGCCCGGTCCGCCTAAGTTGTCGATTGCAAATACCACAAGCATACAACCCAATCCAGCCCCCACAAGGTCAAAGAAATAAAGCCGGTTAACCTCGTGACGGTATTGCTTCAACGCCATTCCTATGACCATGCCTGAAAAGTAAAACGGTAAAAAAAGGAGAAGATAATGAAGCGCCAATGAAAACAATAACTTGAAGTTAAACGCGTAAGAAAAAATCTTAATTTGCAACTGGCATCCTATCAGTGGCGCCACTAGCGCCGCAATAGAAAATAACGCTGCGAAAGTTGACATTGGTAAGTCGTCGGATTCTTTCTGAAATCTCTTTGATATGGCAAGGTGCGCCCCAGACGCTCCATATCCCAGGA
>CAZDAF010000134.1:0-9198 GCA_964503115.1 uncultured bacterium | reverse complement strand
AAGATATATCCTTTTTGCGGAGGCGCTTGCGCGCCCCGGTCCGGTTTAAAAACAGCGGTTCTTCCGATATTCGCGGGACGACCGCCGGTTGACCGGTTTGAACCACCTTCCCCGTCACTCCTTCCCCGAGCCTGTACCGGCCTCGCTCCTGTTGACTGGTTGAAAGTCCGTAAGCCGCTTCTATAAAAATTTCGCCGGTTTCTCGATCCAAAAGGGTGATGGTGCCGCGCAGCATACCCATGTGTTTGGCTATAGCTTTGAGCACGGGGCCGACGACGTCCCGCAAATCCATGTTGCGGTCCAGAGTTTGGCTGATCTCGAAAAGCAGCGATAGTTCCTGAACCTCGCGCCTGACTTTGGGTTGTCTCTCTTTTGTCTTCACGATCTCCTCTGTCCTAAATTAGAACATACCTTTCCGTACTTCACTACTCCATATCCTACAATATGGTAGGATATAAAAACAAAGGAGTCAATTTCGGATTATAAGACGGCATGCGATGTAAATGAAGGTAGGTTGCACGGGTAATCATGATCGTAACGCCGCTTTCTCCTGCGGACACAGACGTGTGCGTATGCATCCATACGGATAGGCGATAGGTCATACCCTTACGAGCGTTATATTTGATCCCTAAAATCTATCGCAGGCACCGCAGGTACTTGACTTTGGTCGGTTCGTATGGTAATAAAAAATCATGGATGTAAATGTAATTGTCGTATTATTGTATTGGTGTCATTACAAAGCTGCTTGTGAACTGATGGTATACAACAATTGAAGGGAGGGGGAAATGCAAACTGATTTTCATTATTACTGCGTTGCAGTTTTGGCTAAAGCGGCGGGTTTTAACGAAAAGGATGCCTTAACAATCGCCTACGCCTCGCAATATGTGGACCACTCGACGGAAAGCGAGCCGATCCGGGTGGGAGAGATGATGTTCGATCCGTTGCGGACGGCCCATTACGGGCTAAGGTCGTACGAGTGGTCTGTTCAGAAGCGTGTGTTCATCCCGTTTCACTTTTTACCGCCGAAATCGATTCGGTCTCCCGAAGACACTTTCATCACCCGGCCGAATTCGAGACTGGCAAACATGATTTTGGATGAGGCGTTCAAAGAACAGGGCAATGCATTTCGCTTGATACGCATCGGAGTGGCTCTTCACACCTTTGCCGACACCTGGGCTCACCGGAAGTTCTCCGGCAGACATCACAACGAAAACGACGTCGGGGAAATACAGCATAGTCGCAACGGGGGTGGATGGAGAACCTTGCTGATGGAAAACGCTTACCTGGACTTCCTCCCCCGGATCGGCCATGCAGAGGCGGGGCATTTTCCGGATCAACCTTTTTTAAAGTGGAGGTACAAGCGAAAACTGACAAACAGGTTTGTGCCTCGGGATAACACTGGAGAGTTCATGAAGGCCGCTAAAAAGATATACGACAGGTTGAATCAGGCTCCGGGCGCAATCGATTCCGCCATGCCCTGGGTGGAAATCGGTCCGAAAATAGAAAAGTTATTCGAATATGACGACAAAGACGAAAAAAAACGATGCAATCGGTGGAAACTGAAATTTAAGAGAATGTTTGATCCTCTGAAATATGATTACGACAAGAGAGAATGGCGCAACGACGCACTGGAGCCGAGCGACGAGGTGGATACCGATTGGGACGACTACAGACCGGTGGATTTCCAAACGCTCAGTTTCAACATGAAGCCCGGGTTTTATGATTCGCCCTGGGTGCTTTTCCACAGGGCGGCCATGAAGCAGAGGCATTTCGTTTTGGAAAAATTGCTGTGATGGGTCTGCGGATTTCGCTTTATCAATTCGTTGAAGTCGTTTAATTTTTTTATTGTTTAAAGACAACCCGGGATTGGTTGCTAAAGTGCCCGGAGGCTGGAGTCGATGAAGTCATCAATGGCCTTTCGAGTGTCGCCATCCATTTTTTCAAAAGACATCCCCATTCCTCCGACGTAATGACCGTCTTCCTCATCGCTCAACTCGCGAATCACTTTCCCGGTAACGCTTATCGGCTTTTCGTTTTCGGGGAGCGTGAACGTGAGTTCGATGTGGGTGCCTATCGGAAACGTTTCGCGGGTTATAATAAAGATCCCCTTGTTGGAAATATCTTTGGTGAAAGCGTTAATGGTTTTTCCTTCCTTCAGGTAATCCACCTGAAGGCCGATACTGACGCGCTTGGTCTCGCGCTCCTTTATTGACACGTGCTTTCTTATTCCCTCAAGGAAATTTTCCTCTCGGATGGGTTTTTTCCAGAAATCGTCACAACCGGCCCGAACACATTCATCGTGCCGGTTGGTGGCTGTTACCATTATGATGGGTATGTGTTTTAGATCGGGATCGTTTTTTATGTGGCGGCAACACTCGATGCCCGTCATGCGGGGCATTTCGACATCGAGGAGAATGATGTCGGGCTGAGCGGTCTTAGCCATTTTAAGTGCCTCGATCCCGTCTTCGGCGGTAAATATCCGGCAATCGGCTCTCCGGAGAAAACTTACCTCCAAGTCGAGGAAATGGGCCATATCGTCCGCCAACAGAATCTTTGTCATTACGATTGCTCCGGAAAAATCTCTATTGGAAAAACATAGTCTATTACTTCTAGCCGGTCAAGTACACAGGGAGCCTTGAGATAAGCATCTTTTTGGTACACCTTATTTCTACGGAGGAACGTGGAAAATGAAGCGGATTTTCACTACAAGATGGGCACGTATCCTGGCGGCGGTTGTTGTTATATCGGTGGTTGGAGTCTCTTTCGCTTCGGGATGCTCGGTCGGTTATGTCTGGCACGTGGGATGGGGCCAGTTGGATATAATTCGCTCAACGGTACCGGTCGAGCGGGTAATGTCCGATCCTGCCACAGGCGATGACATCAAGGGGAAACTTCGCGTAATCCTTGAGGCGAAACAATACGGCGAGGAAGTTATCGGGTTGAAGCGCACCGACAGCTACACCACCTATGTCGCCCTGGACCGGCCCGTGGCGGCATGGAACCTTATGGCCGCACCCAAGCTCAGACTCGAACCGGTCACCTGGTGGTTTCCGATAGTGGGGCGTATGCCGTACCTGGGGTATTTCGACAAGACAAAAGCGATCAAGAAGGAAGCTCGCTTGCGCCGCAAGGGATACGACACATACCTGCGCGGCGCCGCGGCTTACAGTACTCTCGGGTGGTTCACCGACCCCGTCTTCGGCCCGCTTTTGCGATATGACATTCCCACCTTGGTGAACGTCACAATCCACGAGATGACTCACACCACGGTTTTCCTCAAGGGGCGGGTGGCGTACAACGAGGGAATGGCTTTATTCGTCGGCAACCGGGGCAGTCTGGACTTCCTCTCAGCCAAGTACGGGCCGGATTCTCGATACGTGCGCGCCGAACGAAATAACATACATAACGACCGGGTGTTCAGCGCTTTCCTGCAACGGTTGCACGACAAGCTACGGAAACTTTATGATTCCGATTTGCCCGACGCTGAGAAATTGAAGGAGCGGGAAAAGATATTCACTCAAAGCAAGGAAGAATTCAGGGGCCTGCCGTTTCGAGGCGCCGCTTACGGTTCGTTCCTCGAACGGGACCTAAATAACGCCGCAATACTGAGCAGGTCGATATATTACGTGGACCTCGACATGTATCGTGAGCTTTACGAAACGCTCGGCGGCGACTTGCGTAAAACGATGGATTTCTTCAAGACACTTGACAAACGCAAGGTAGACGATCCGGAAGCTTTCACCCGGCGCTTCATCGAGGAAAACAAAAAGACGCAGGAAAATTGAGAATCTCCATACGGTTCACTGGTTCGCTTCAATCCGCCTTGCTCCGTTCCATACGGACTTACGCTTCGCTTTAGTTCACTCCGCTTCTAAGAAACACAAATGTTTGTTTTTCAAGAAGAGGTATATCATTTTAAATTTCGAGTATGGCACCGGTATCGTGGTTCTTGCTGTTTTTTTATCGCGGTACCGACAGTCCATTAGGATGTGAAAATATGACGCACCGACATAAAGAACGGGAGGCCATCCTCTATTGTGTCCCGAGAATAACAGAATAACGTTAACGTTAAACATTGCACATCCTTGCCGAAAATCGTTTACCGGCATATTTTAATTGATCCGGCCTGTTTGGACGCCAGGGTCGTGCGGAGGCTAATGATGGACCTGAAAAATACGAAACTTAAGAATATCTGTATGCTCAGCACTCATGGATACTTCGATCCGGTGCCGGAGTTGGGAAAGACGGACACCGGAGGTCAGGTGCTCTATATCCTTCGATTGGCTCAGGCCCTTGACCGATTAGGCGTCAACGTGGACATCTATACCCGCTGGTTCGACCGTTCCCGAAAACAAATCGATCCCCTCCCGGATTGTCGGAGCGCCAGGGTGATACGCATCCCCGCGGGAGATTGGGAGTTTATACCAAAAGAATTTATTTACGAAGTTCTGCCCAAGCTTTCAAAAAACATGATCGATTTCATCAGAGAACGTCGTCTGGAGTACGATCTGTTCCACGGTCATTACGTGGACGCGGGCATAGTTGCGCTGGAGGTGGCCGAGGCTTTTTCCAAACCTGCATTCTTCACATCCCACTCCCTGGGCGCATGGAAAAAGCAGAGGACCGGCGGAAACCCCGAGGAAATGGACAAAATATTCAATTTCACTCACCGGATTGGCGAGGAGCTCCGTATCTTCAAGTCGGTGACGGCGCAGACGGTCACAAGCAATGAGGAGTTGGGGAAAATTGAAGAGCTATATGGTTTCAGGCCGCCAATGGCGGAATTCATTCCACCGGGGGTGGATGTCCACCTGTTCCGTGCGCTGAAAGAAAATGAGCAAGAGGAAAAAACGGACGTCGATCTGCCGGATGAGTACATCTTCGTGATAAGCCGTCTTTCAAAAGCCAAGGGACATGATTTGCTCTTGCCCGCCTTTAAGCGCGTGTCGGCCGAATTTCCCGATATTCACCTTGTCATCGCTGGAGGTTCCCGGGATCCGGATGAGGAGGAAAAAGACATCGTGTCGAACATAAAGCGATTCATAAAGGAAAACGAAGTCGGCGACAAGGTACATCTCATAGGGGGAATACCGAACCAGGACCTGCCGCCTTACTACCGCAATGCGAAGCTCTTTATACTGCCCGCAAGATACGAACCGTTCGGCATGACTGCGTTGGAGACCATGGCTTGCCGGGTGCCGACCGCCATCTCAAAGCATGCCGGAATTGTGGAAAACCTCACCTCCGGCAAAGATTGTCGGATATTCGATCCGTTCGATACTGAAGAATATGCCTCAACCATCCTTTCGTTGCTGAACAATAAAACCGAAGCGCAAAAACTGGCAAAGCAAGGATGTGAAACGGTTCGAGCCGAGTTTAGTTGGGAAGCGATTGCACGGAGATTCATTGAATTTTACGAGAAGCATCCGGGCATGTCGTGAGACGTCTCCAATAAGGCACTCAGGTTTTATCGGCCTTTTAAATCCTACATTATCGTAAAAAGCGGTGGTTAATCTATTCTATGTAGCCCATTTCCCTGAGCCGGCCGTACCAGGTTTTTCCACGGATATCTCTGTCGAAATAAAGCCAATGCCCTCCCGTCACCTCGACGCAGTTAAGGATAGACCACTTTTTTATCCATTCGCGGGTTGTTTTCGCTTCCGCAAGCCTGTCTCCGGCATGCATGACCACGGAAATTTTATTCACGTCAAAAACCGGCTTATAATTCAGGGCGGAAACCAGTTGCAACGCTTCGGAGGTTTTTTCCTCGATCTCCGAATCCACCCTAAAAGAGAACCTGGCCCGGGAGGGACTCAGGTAGTGATTGAAGTTTATCGCCGGAACCACCATAAACATGAAATCGACGGGCACGTCGAATGTGGCGTAAAGCGCCGCCGTAAATCCACCGAGACTGGCGCCGATAATACCGATTTTATCGTAGCCCAGGTGCTTTAATAACAACACGGCGGAATGGAGATCGTGAATGTTCTGCCCGACCGTTTCAATGGTCATGGGTACATTTTCCGGGCAAAGCAGGTGTTGTTCCGGTGGATTATCGCTCCGCTTCCAGTGATGCGGGATCGTGTATAAACCCACATCCACGCCCATGTCATACAGCCTCTTGATTTTGAACATGCGCATAGCGCGCCGGGGCGAGCCCATCATAAAGCCGTGTATACACAAAACAAGCGGCCGTTGTTCGTCCTGATCGTGACGCCAGGTGTGAAAGTATCCGGACAAATTCGCCTTGTGTTTATTGAATTCACTCTCCATCGCAGGATTTCGTACTTGATACCTGCTGGAATAACGCAGCACCTTTACAATGCCGGCAATAAAGTTCCGGCTGGAGTGTTCCTCGAACCCCGGAGCGGAATCGGGCAAATATAAAAATGATTTGTTTCGCCAATTTGGGGGCGAATAAAACTTCAAGTTAGACAAATACTCATCATACCCGACAGGATTTTCACTTCTGGTTATATCGGGAACGTTCCTTAAAATTATGTCCGGGATGCCACCGATGAAGTTTAAGGCTTTATTTACCATATTGTTTTTCATGATCTCTAAAGGCGAGGTACGGACGAAGCCGCCGGGCAAGTGCTTTTCATATTTCTATGATTTTTCCGACGCCATTTGAAATATAGTCGCTTTTATATTGCCTTTCAAAAAGTCTCCTCGCTCTTTCCCCCGAGCAATGGCAAGGAGCGACTTTTTCCACGCCAAGCTCCCGGAGGCTTTTTATAATATCCAGGAGGGATGAATCGTCGGCGCCGCCAAGATGAAAACCGCCGATTACCAGGTGTATTTTGTCACCCGTTAATTTTTTCGCTCGCTCGGCAATTTCAACAATTCCAGGATGGGCACAACCCGTTATCACGGTTATACCTTTTTGCGTTTTGACGATCAAGGATTGTTCCTTTATCATTCCGCCCATTTCTCCCGTTGAGGCGGTGCAATCCGATATTTTTACAGGAGAGCTTACGTCCACATATTTTGCGCCGAATTTTTCAAGTGCTTCTTTGAATCTCTCGGGAAAACTTGCGGGGAAATAAACCGTCACATCGACGTTTTTTTCCAGGAATTCGCCCAATCCACCGACATGGTCGCCGTGGATGTGAGACAGAACCACAAGGTCCATATCCTTCGGATCCAGCCCCAATTTTCCCATGTTATTCAACAAAATGGAGCCATCGGCACCGGTATCGAAAAGGATGTTTTTGTTTTCTATTTTAACCACGCAACTGAATCCCCACCCTGTTTCCAAATTTGTATCGTGCAAGTAATTATCGAATACCGTTATCAAAACCGCTTTTGAAGCGGTCGCAAGGGTTAAACTTGAGTTCTGCATTTCTCCACCTCCCGGCTTTTTAGAATCGCCGCCTGAAAACGTCGCCCAAAAGGTGTAAATCAAAATGAGCGACAGGAGCGCGCTTATGAAAAATCCGTGTTTCGAGCACATTTTCACTCTGGAATAACCTTAAGATATTCATACTTTAGCCAGACGGCGCAATATTTTTTCAGCGCGGTCGCGGTTTACTATGCCGCAAACGCACGGCCTGGCGATATCTTCAGCCGCTTCCTTCGGCGTAAGCGCTTTGCGCTGGATTTTCCCGACCAGATCACGCACCCGGTTTATCGAAATCAGGCCGTGTCCGCACATTGTTACCAGCTCGAGCTCGCTCTCACCGGGCAAACCGCCGGTTTGACCGAAAAATCCCAAACTATGCAGGTATGTGTGCTCGCGCCGGCCGGTATGTTTGCAACACTTGTGAACATCATCAAATAATCCGCTCAACACTATCGAAATAGGGTATCCCTTTCGGCGGTTGGTTTCGAGCCAATCGCCTTGGATATCATCGAGCAGGTCGTAAACATTTTGCGGATTGGTATAAATAGCTGTGATTACACTGGATTTTTCCGCTGCCTTCAGCATAAGCAAATCGCGGGTGGCTTCCGGCCGTATTCGGTGCATTAACCTCAAAATGCTCTGCATCGACCCCAGTCGAGGTATGTCCAACTCGACGAAATTGTGCGATATCCACAAGTGAGGGTGATGAGCAAGTATCTTTTCGGCAAGCTCGCTCATGGCGGACTCGATCCCCACCTTTTGTTTATATTCCCTGGGGATCATGGCCAGCACGATGATCTCTTCGCCCGGATGCTCGGCCTTCAGGCCCCGGCGCTGTGAAGTGTGCGACATGGCCTAGCCTACTTCTCCCCGCCTGCGATGCCTTCGGCCATTCCGAGGTTCACCTTGCCGTTTGGCAACCTGAAGGTATCCGGCCCGAATATATTATCAATCGGCGAAGCGCCGTCCGGGCCGGCGCGCAGGGCGATACTGACGTTGAACACCGTCTCGACATCGCCCGCCAGTTCGTTCAAAATGGTTTCCAGTTCCGCGACGGCGCTTTGGGGCAAGATGAACTCGACCAACACCGATATGGCCTTTTCGTGCAGTATTTCAGGCTTGAGCGCTCCGGTCAACGGGTCGGCAATCAAACCCGCGACAGGGTTGTCATCGACCACCGAATAGCCCCGAGATTTGAACTGTTTCACTACCGCCTCGACATCGGCGAATCTCGTGCCCAGCGCAGGTCGGCCAAGCTCGATGAACACTCCCATAAAGCCTCGCCGGTATCGGTTTGTGAAGTCGTTGGTTTTGATGCCTTCGGTGCCTCGACCCGCTACGCCGGTGGCTTTGTGCTCGGCAAGCGGGTTGCTGAAAGTTTCCCGCAACGTACGCGGCCATTCGAGTTTTCCGGGCAGAATAGCGTCTTGAGGACAAATCCCCGAGCGCTGACAAACACCGCATTCAGCGCATTCGTCGGGATCGATCCACGCCTTATCCCTCAAAACGATAGCTCCCATCGGGCATAATGGCACGCAACTCCCACAGGCAATGCAAAGAGATTGATCGATAGATCGATGCGGAACATTCGACACCGCCGACCTCGAGCAGGAAGTCGTCGGTAGGGCTGTCACTGCCACGCCGGCCGCTGAGCTTACGAGAAAATCGCGTCGGCGGATGTTTTTTGGGGGTCTTTCACTCATGAAATCACCGGCAATAAACCTGAGCGATCTAATCTCAATTCCCTACAAGTAAAAATCATACTTTAGATTATCCATCTATAGTTAAATAACGTCAACAAACCCTGATTCCCGGTTAATGTAAGTGAAAAAGCACCAACTGGGTGTAATACT
>CAZDAF010000133.1:0-9229 GCA_964503115.1 uncultured bacterium | reverse complement strand
CGGCTCTTCTTTTTCCGTTATTGCTTTTTTGAAGCTTTTTATTCCCTTTCCGAGCCCTTCACCTATTTCCGGCAGTCGACCGGCGCCGAAGATTATAAGTATAACGAGGAGTATAAGAAGCAACTCCGTTGGTCCCAGCGGACCGAGGAAGAACATCATTTTTATTTACCTCCTTAACCGGTCGTTGTTCAAGCGGTCTCTACGGTTGCGTCCGACGGGCCCATAATAAGGTATAGCAGGCATGCGGCGCCCATAGCCAGATCGCCGAGAACTATCGGGATAAACATCCACGAAAGATTCAAAGGCCCCATGGCGTAAACCATGAACCCTACAAAAATAAACTTCTCCGCGATGGCAAGCCCCAACAGAGGCTTGTTGGATTCCGGATCGCCCATGATAATCAGGAACCAGAAACCGACTATTATTATCATTAAAGAGGTTGCGTAAGCGAAGAATCGACTCTGGTCGGTTATGTCTATCGTCGTTCCCGCCAGTGCATCGACGATACCGGGCGTCAAAAGCCCCAAGGCGCCGAAACCGCTTGTGAGCGCAAAGCAAACGAGACAAACCAGCTTAAACCTGCTCCGAACAAAATCTATCATCTAATCTCCCTCCATATACTATTGCTATTTGGATTTAGAATAGCCAATACGGACGGCGCTTTCAACCATGCGTTATCTTCTACAATCGACATCCGTTCCGCAAACCGTAATTTTCATGCCGGCGCCATTGTGTGTTCCCGTTGATTGCAATAGAACGTAGGATGTGATAAATGAAAGGATATAAATGAGGGCAATTTCGACGATACATAAAAGATACCCTGTGACCGGACGAGTTTTGCTGGTTTTTGCGATGCTGTCGGCTCTGCTTGGGTTGTCACAGCAAACGGCGCAAGCAGGACGCGATTCTCGAAAGGCCGAAAAGCCGAAAGTCGAGTCCAACTCGCTGCTGAAGTTGTGGGAGGAACACTCAAGACTCATCAATGCGGAAAAGATCGACCAAAGCGATTCAGTGGTGGACGCCATGGTTCTGGAGCGAATCAGGCGAGGCATATCAAACCTCCAGGTTTACTCGACGACGCTCATCAAGGAATCTTTGGAACTGGCGAATGAAGACAAAAATAAAAACGCGTACCGTGTTTTAGCCCAGGCTCGCAGACTCGCCCCCGATTTCTATGGCACATATTATCTCGAGGCGCGATACATGCTTGGCAACGGGCGTATACTGGACGCCGTGGTCGCCTGGATTGCAGGGATCAAAAGGAAATATTCCACTTTCGCTACCGCATTCCCGGCACTGTTCAACTATATGTTGGTTGTTTTGGGGGCATACTATTGGGCACTCCTGCTCTTTGCCCTTTTCCTTGCTATCCGGTATGCCAAACTGGCGGCACATGATCTTCAGGAGCGGGTACCCGGTTTCGATAAGCTCGGGGCAACGGTTATGGCCGCGGTCATGATCGTTTTTCCCGCCGCGTTTATTCCAAACGTTATGTTTTATGCCTTCGTGTTGATATTGCTTTTGTGGATATATAGCAGCATGAGGGAGAGAATAGTGGCTGCCGTACTTGCGGCGTTGCTGTTTGTAATTCCATTGCCTTTCAGGTTTATCGGTAACGGCATCGCTGCAAAGACCGAATCTGATTTCAATGCGGTCATACAACTCCGGGAAGGCGAATGGGGCGAAAAAGAAATTAAAGTTCTAAAGCAGGCCGTAAAATCCGAAGAAAGATCATCCGCTTGGGAAAACTCAATGTTATCACTGGCGCAGGCCCTCGCACACACCGGCAAATATGAAGAAGCGTTGTCGACCTTGGACGAATTGAAAGCCGCCGCAAAAACGGCCCCGTTGGTAAATTTCCTGAAGGGTAATATTTACTTTCGATGGGAAAAATACACTGACGCTTTGAGCGAGTATAAAAAAGCCGCTAAACTGCTGCCCGCCGATCCCGCGGTACATTTCAATCTCGCCATGGTGCTCAGCAGGCCCGAGATCGTGGACATTAGCGCCGATAGCGTGGAGCGCGCCGAGCAGGAAATACAACTTGCAAAAGATTTAAATCCCGAATTGGTGGATACCTGGACAAGCTACAGATCGCTCGATCCGGGGAGATTCGTAGTGGTTATGTCCATTCCAATGGATCGGATATGGGATAACCTGCGGATAAACACTCCTGATCGTACCAAGGCCGGTGATACTTTGTTCCGCTCTTTTTCGGGAGAAATTTCACTTGATGCGATTCCGTACATCGCCCTGTGCTTCTTGGTTTTGATGGGCATATTGACATTCGTCGAGCCGTTTCTCGGGCATGCTCGAGCTTGCAGTACTTGTGGAGAACCGTTCTGCTCGAAGTGTCGGCCCGGAGATAATTACAAAACCGTTTGCACAAGATGTCTGAACATCTTCGAGGCGCGCACCGGATTGGACCCGCGCACAAGGGAACGCGCTCGAGCGGAAGTCAGAATGAAGCACGACCGCGCCGTGTTGGCTGCGGAAATAATGTCCATAGTGTTGCCGGGCAGCGGCCACTTGCTTCTCGGGAAAAGTGTGCGCGGCGTGATGTTTTCGATTATCTCCCTCACATTCCTGATGGGAATGGCATACCGCCAGGGCGTTTTGCGCAGTGAATGGTTAATGCCGGACTACTCGAACCTCGTGGCCGTTCTTCTAATTGCTTTTCTCTATATCGTTTTTGTCGGATTCTCGGTCTGGAACGTCAGCCTGGAAAAATAACCGGCAATACCGCAGAGAAAGCAGTATAACCCAACCGTAGTACAAATATCGCAAACGCCACGGCGCCGGCACCGCTATTCGGAATATTCCGCCCAACTGTCATCGCTTTCCCAAACCCTCACGCCGGTGAGCTTTACCGGCTTGTCGGCAGGCAGCCGCGAGGAAACCTCATCCCAGATATATCGAGCTATGTTTTCGCTCGAGGGGTTCCGGTCACGGAAAGGCTCCAAATCGTTGAGAAAGCTGTGATCGAGCGAATCGATCACTTCTTTGAGAGCTGTTTTTAGCACGCGGAAATCGATAACCATTCCCAGCTTGTCGACTTCGTCGGACTGACATTTCAGTTCGACGAGCCAGTTATGACCGTGAAGGTTTTCACAATTACCACCGTATTCTCTCAGCGAATGCGCTGCGCTGAATCGCGCTTTTACACCTATGGAAAACATCTATCGATGGTGTATCGCCTTCACTCGAGTGTCAAGGCGCGCCGCATGGGTTCATACGGATCTGTAGGATAAGCAAAGCATATCCTGAGCGAACACGGACGTGTCTGTCCGGAGTCGAAAGGAAAAGTTGTTCCAGAATTGTTCGAGTTTTTTATCAAAACGGGCCGTTTTATCCGGATAATCGGCAACGATCGTTAACTTACCACTACGTTAACCAGCTTACCGGGGACATATATAACCTTTTTGATATTTTTTCCTTTTGTGTGTTTCAAGACGCCTTCTTCCTTTTGCGCGGCGTTTTTGATTTCCTCCGCATCGGCGTCCGCCCCTACGGTGATACGGCCGCGCAGCTTGCCGTTGACCTGCACCACTATCAGCATCTCTTCCCGCTCGAGCGCCTTCGGGTCGGCCTCGGGCCACGGCGCCTTCGCCACACTCGGCTTCTCACCGACAGCCTCCCACAACTCCTCCGCGAAATGAGGCGCAAAAGGCGACAGCAACACCACCATCGTCCGAACGGCATCCGCCAACGCCGCGCGGCCCGCTTCACTTTGTGCGGCTTCCGGCGCAAGCTCTCCGATGCGGTTGGACAACGTCATGATCTTGGCTATAGATGTATTGAAATGGAACCTTTCCTCGATATCGTGAGTGACGCCGTCGATAGTCCGGTGTGTTTCCTGCCAAAGTTCCCGCGCGGGGCCTTCGAACTTTTCGGGGTCGATATCGCCGGCGCCGCGAATCGCATCGAGGTTGTCGTAAACGATACGCCACACTCGGTTCAGGAATCTCTCGCTGCCCGCAACGCCCTCGTCCGACCAGTCGAGGTCTCGCTCCGGAGGCGAGGCAAACAGGCAAAACATTCTCGCGGTGTCCGCGCCGTATCTATCGAGCAACTTTTCGGGATCGACCACGTTGCGCATGCTTTTGCTCATCTTCACCTTGCGCCCCACCTCGACCGGCGCGCCGCAATGGGAGCATTTGCCGCCCTTGTTTTCTTCGGGGTACAGGTATCCGTGAGTCGGGCAACTGAACGTTTCCTTGCAAACCATCCCCTGGGTAAGGAGGTTTTCGAACGGCTCATCCACATTCATCAACCCGAGGTCGCGCAGCAGCTTGATATAAAATCGCGCATAGAGCAGGTGCAAAATCGCGTGCTCGATACCGCCGATGTACTGATCGACGTTCATCCAATACTCGGCGCGATCCCTGTCGACCATCCCTTCCGTGTAGTCCGGGCAGCAGAAGCGAACGAAATACCAGTTGGACTCCATGAAAGTGTCGAAGGTATCCGTATCGCGTTTTGCCGGGCCGCCGCATTTCGGGCATGTGGTGTTTACGAACTCGGGAACTTTGGCCAGCGGGCTGCCGCCCTTGCCGGTGATCTCGACGTTTTCGGGCAACTCGACCGGCAGGTCTTTTTCCTTAACGGGCTGCATGCCGCACTTGTCGCAATAAACTACGGGGACCGGCGCGCCCCAGTAGCGCTGCCGGCTGACAAGCCAATCGCGTAGCCGCCAGTTGATCGAAGGGCCGCCCTTACCCTTGCGCTCGAGATCGTCATTGATGGCCGCGCGGGCCTTATCGTCCGTCATGCCGTTGAACCTGCCGGAATTGACGAGTGTGCCGGGGCCTTCCCACGCTTCGGTCATCGTTTCCGATTCGAGAGGTTCGGCGTCCTTTGGCTGAACGACCACTATTATAGGGAGGTCGTATTTTTTGGCGAACTCGAAATCGCGCTGGTCGTGGGACGGAACCGCCATAACGCAGCCGGTGCCGTATTCCATAAGCACGAAATTAGCAACGAAAATCGGCATACGCGCCCCGGTCATCGGGTTGATACAGTATGCTCCTGTAAACACCCCTTCCTTTTCGTAATCCTGAGAGGTGCGCTTGATCTTATCATCGGCCTTCACTCGAGCGACAAACTCCTCGACCTCTTTCTGCTCGGGCTTGCCATCCGCAAGCGCCAAACATAGGGGATGCTCGGCGGCCAGACTCATAAAAGTGGCTCCAAACACAGTATCCTGGCGCGTTGTGAAAACCCGTATCGCCTCCATTCTCTCCCCGCTCACAACAACAGGCTCCTCGATCGCAAAATCTATATCCCCGCCTATCGACTTCCCGATCCAGTTACGTTGCATCGTAAGCACGCGCTCGGGCCAGCCGGTCAGTTTGTCGCACCACTCGAGCAGCTCTTCGGCATAGTCGGTAATTTTGAGGTACCACTGATCGAGTTCCTTCTCCTCGACCATGGTTTCGCACCGCCAGCACAACCCTTGCTCGACCTGCTCGTTGGCCAGCACCGTCGCGCACGTCGGACACCAGTTGACGGGGGATTTTTTCTTGTACGCAATTCCCTTCTCGATCAAACGAATAAAAATTAGCTGCTCCCACTTGTAATAGTCCGGGTCGCAGGTGGCGAACTCGCGCTTCCAGTCATACGATAGGCCCATGCGTTTCAGTTGAGCTCGCATGGTGTCGATGTTTTCGCGCGTCCATTTGGCGGGATGCACCCCGTGGTCTATAGCGGCGTTTTCGGCGGGCAGGCCGAAAGCGTCCCAGCCCATCGGGTGAATGACGTTGTAGCCGCGCATGACCTTGTACCGAGCCACCACGTCCCCGATGGCGTAATTGCGTACGTGCCCCATGTGGATGCGGCCGCTGGGATACGGAAACATCTCCAGCACGTAATACTTCTTATCGCTAGGCGCACGCTCGTCGACTTCGAAGAGATCGTTTTTCTCCCAATATTCCTGCCATTTCCGCTCGACGTTTTTATGATCGTACCTGGCTTCCACGTGGGTCTCCTTTTTAAGGCGGCAGCGACCTGCAATTATACCCCCGCCGCCCGAATGTCCATATAATAAAGTATCAACTTGTTGCCGATTTGAAAAATCAGACGCGCCCCTACCCTACTTTGAGCTTTTGGCGATTCGGTCGAGTTCTTTGATCAGTATTTCGTTCTCGGTCGAATCGCTTACGTTTCTACCGTAGTGCGCCCATTCGATTTTTCCATCCGGCGCTATGATAAAGTCGGCGGGCTTTTGGAGTTCGTCGCCCTCGAACTTGCCGTGCATGTATCCCTTAAGCGTCGCTTTGGCCGACTCCTTGAGCACCTTCGGCGCCAGGAAAGCTCCGATCCCGCCGCGCTCGACGCCCCACATTCCGTATATCTTCTTTTCCTTGTCCGCCACGAGAGATATTTTGAGGTTTTTTTTCGATGAGAACGACTTGACCCGTGCGCCGGTACCTTGGACGATTACCATAATTGACGCGTTCAGGGCGTCGAACCGCGCCGCGTCGGCATTAAGCTCGTCTACTTTTCTCAAGCACAACGGGCAGCCAAGGTGCCTTAAAAACACCAGCGCCAGCCGGCGGCCTTCCAACCCTTCCGGAATTTTCCACACCTTACCGCTTGCGTCCTCCACCTCAAACGACGGCGCCGTTGATCCTGCTTTATACTTCATTTCTTGTCTCCCGTTTCATACGCCCGACAGGAGTGTCGGGCCTGCCGATTCATACTTCATCCTTTATCAAAAGCCCTTGTATAAACTTCGGGTCTATGCTTTCGGTCGGGCCGATTCGGCCAAGTTCGCTTTCGAGCGAATTCATGCAATGCTCGACGAACTCGTCTCTGATTTCGCGTTCGATATCGTTTGTGGCAGCGCCCTGTCCTTCGAGATACGCGATCATGTCCGCCCGCGCCGTATCGATTATCTTCCGCTTGCCGTCCGTGGCCGGCTTTTCGTCAAAAGCTTTTTCAAGCAGTGTCTTCAAATCCGATTTTGCGAGCGGCTTAAAAATAAGTCCCCGCCCCACCGCCGCGTTCGCGAACGCAGTGCGCAATACCGTCACGAAGGTTACATCGACCGGATGGACGCGCTTATGCCGCCACGACGAAGGATCGGCCTCCAGCAGTTTCAGGCGGTGGAAAAACAGTTCGCCGAGGTATTCGATTTTATCGAGCGCCTTAGACGCTTCAGCGACTTCGCCGAGCGACAAGAAACTCCGATACGGCTCGCTGCCTCCCACGAACCACATCGGCCTCTGCCTCTTGACTCCGTCGAATATTTGCGCCAACGGCTCGCCAAGCAGCTCGACCGCGTCGGGCGCATCGGCGATCCAACCCCGGCGCGTCATGCCGTACGCTCGCCGGGCAATATCCAGCGCGCGGCTGTAACCTACCTGAAAAATATTCAGCAACCACCTCTCGCGCGCCAATTGGGCGGCACGGTCGGCATCACCGGAAGCAAGAGCCTCGAGACCCATGCTTACCGTCGCCCTCACTTTTACCGCAGCGTTCATGATTGCATCGGCGTCCGCCAGGTCTTCATGATCCGCAACCATCACACGGTTAACAAGATGCGCCAACTCCTGAGCTATCCCGTCTATCGCCTCCGGGTCGTCGATCCTCGAAAGGGCATCCGACAGAAGCAGCCTTTCCCCTTCCGCTACGGCCAGCGGATATCGTATCGGAACCTCGTCATCGCCAAACTTAAGCGGCGCTTCCTTGGGCGGCAGAGTCGAGAAAGTTCGCTCGTCGAGCCGCCGGTACACCTCGATCGCCTCGTCGATGTCCGGGATGCCGACGTCGCGCAACCTGCCGTTGCGCCACCTGATCGCCAACTCCTCGGTCTCGGGCCCGGCCTCCCAAACCAACCCTTCCATCAAACGCTTGTAAAGGTCGTAGCGTCGGCTTGCAAATAACACCAGCACGCGACTCCAAATGCGCTGCGCGTCGTCGCTGAAAAAATGAAGGTGGTAAATGTTATCGATGGTGTAAGGCGCCGCGGTGTCGGCAAGTTTTTCCGGTTTGGTCCCCTCGTCGGGCTTGGTCACGAGAATGAACTTGCGCAATATGGTTACCAGCAACTCGGCGTCAACCACGCGCAGCCATTCGATAACCTTCTCCTCGCCGCATTCGATGAAAAGATCGATCCATTTTAAAATACGCTTCGTGTCGAGCGCGTCACCGATCCACCACTCGACATCGGTGAAAAACCGCACCTGCTCACCCGAAGCCATCTCGACAAGCTCCGCAGCGTCCGGCTCGCCTACCTGCTTGATTGTGATAAGCAGCTCCTGCGGCGGCATGGCCCTTACCAGCGCCTTCGCATCGCTATCGTCAATAATGGCCCGCAAGCGCGCAGAAGGCTCAATATCAAGCACGCGTCTGACCCGTCGCTCGAGCGCGCTGATCTTCATCGAAGAAGAACCCAACTCTATAATCTTCTCATCTTTCATCGAACCGACGAAAAGATATGATAATACCTTTTGGATAACCTCCCAAACGTCAAGGCGCGTGTTATAAACCGGGTGGCCTGTCTATGAGTGCTGAAAGCGCGAGAGAACGAACCCAAACCTCTCCACACCATTTTTACGGATCAGGACACCTTTGGAGGTTGAGTTAATACATCCATCGGATTGCCGCTTTCGGAACCGGAAATCTCGATGTATGCATGAGAAATCAATATCAACGCGAACGGAGCCGTGAAAAGCGCGCCTATTCCCGCAGCGGCGCTGCCTAATGCGTTTAACACCCATGCGATAAGCACGATCACTAAATGATTTATAAAACCGCTCTGCATCACGGCATCACGGCTGGCGCCCATGGCCTTCCAGTACCCCATATCCTTGTCCACGAGATAAAAAAGAGCGTAAAACCAGACCACCGTCAAATAAACGCCGGGTACGATCAATAACGCAAATCCTATCGCAGTGAGTATTCCCATAACTATCAACAGTAACACTATCGGAATAAACTTGTCCCAATGCGACCACAAATCGCTGAATTCCGGCTTTCGGCCATCCCTTACATAGCCCAGGAAACCGACAACAAACCCCTTCATAACTGCCGGAATGGTTATTATGAAAATACACAAAAACCCTCCCACCAGCGTAAATAACACAAGTTGTATTATCTCCTTCAGGTATTTTTCCCAACTGTCCCTCAGCAACCGCTCTATGTCCATAACTGATCCTCCTGATGAATTTTACTTTGGATGGTAGCATTTTCTTCCCCTTGCTTACAAATGAAATCAAAATTGATT
>CAZDAF010000132.1:0-9244 GCA_964503115.1 uncultured bacterium | reverse complement strand
CAATTAAATCTCCTGTGCTTCGCACCCACCTAGTAACGCCTTCGGCGTCACAAGGGGTACCCGCCGATATGCAACGTAGGGGCAGACCTATGTGTCTGCCCGAAAAGATGTCAATGGGCGAACACGTGGGTTCGCCCCTACAATTCCGGACGAAGGGGCTATATGCAAATGCGTTGTTTTTAGTGCGGTAATTCATTACCGCTTTGGATGTGGTCACGCCTAAGCGTGGTGTGCCACCCGACAATTACGGATGAAGACATGCCCATCCTCTTACGGGCGAGAGCGTGGTTGCGTACTTCGGGTTATATAATCTATAGTTGCTCTGGGTGGCAAGTGCCGTTTTCTGAAAAAATAGAGGGATTTTTTGGCTTCACGGGCCGATGGATTATCGGCATTCTGGAAGGCCTGAACGACCTGGTGTACCTGTCCGGAATGGTGCTGAGGCATCTTTTTGTGCTCCCGTTGCGCGGCAAGCATCTGCGGTGGAGAAGGGTTTTCGAGGAGTTGGACGAGATCGGCGTGAAAAGCTTGAGCATAATAATCGTGACGGGTTTTTCCATCGGGTTGATAATAGTGTTTGTGCTTGCGAGGCAGTTGCAGCCTCTTGGCGCAGAGTCGGCCGTGCCTACTTTTGTGACGTTGTTCATCACTCGCGAGTTGGCGCCGCTGCTCACCGGGATGGTGCTCGCGGGCAGAGTAGGCGCTAGTATAACGGCCAAGCTCGGCACGCAGAAGGTCAACGAGGAAATATTGGCGCTCGAGGTAATGGCTATAGACCCGATAGGGTACCACGTTGTTCCGACCGTGGTGGCGGCTATGGTAATGTTGCCGTGTTTGACGATCATCGCGGATGCGGTCGGACTGTTCGGCGGATTTGTGGTGGGAACCTTCGGACTGGGTATAGACATGGATCGTTATATCGTGAACACCATACACGCGCTGTCGAAGACTGAAATATTCGAGGGCTTGCTCAAATCGCTTGTTTTTGGGATCATCATCAGCATCGTCGGCACTTACCAGGGAATAGCCGTCGAGGGCGGCGCCCGGGAAGTCGGGCGCGCGACGATGGTCAGCGTCATGACGAGTACTTTGCTGATAATAATTTCAGATGCGCTTATAACGGGGTTATTCTATGCCTTCGCATGACAACGAAGCCGATGTGAAACCGGACGTCGAAGAAACCGAACCTTCGATGATCTCGGTCAAGAACCTTGAAAAGAGCTATGGCGACCGTACCGTGTTGAATGGGATAAGCTTCGAGGTGCCGCATCGATCCATAACTGCGATACTCGGCAGTTCCGGCGGTGGGAAAAGCACGCTTCTCAAGCAGCTTATCGGGGCTATAAAGCCGGATTCGGGAAAAATAATCATCGACGGCAACGATATAACCGTGATGAACGAGACTGAGCTTAACGAATTGCGCAAGCGTATGGGCATGCTTTTTCAGAACGTGGCGCTTTTCGGCGAGTTGACCGTTGGAGAAAACGTGGCGTTACCCATAAAGGAACACACCGACTTGGACGACACGGTAATAAATATTATGGTAAAAATGAAACTCGATCAGGTCGGGCTGAGCGATTTCGATGACCTTTACCCGATGGAATTGTCGGGCGGCATGCAAAAGCGTGTGGGTATAGCACGCGCCATCGCTTTGGACCCGAAGATAGTTTTTTTCGACGAGCCGACGGCTGGTTTGGATCCGGTGGTAAGCGGTGTTATCAACAAGCTTATAGTGGACCTTACCCGCCTGCTCGGCATAACCAGCGTGGTGGTAACTCATAGTATGGAAGGGGCCATGAAGGTCGGCGAGCGGCTGGTGCTGTTATACGCGGGTAAAGTGTATTTCGAGGGCACGCCGGAGGAAATCCGGACGTCTCCCGACCCGCTGGTGCAACAGTTCTTGCACGGCGCGGCGGAAGGCCCCATTCCGATGCGCAAAAGCGCCGAAGAATATCGTAAGTCGTTTCTGGAGTAATATCATGGAGTATCGGCGGAGGGAAATAGGAGCGGGGCTGGTCGTGATTACGGCCGGGGCGTTGTTGTTTGTGATGGTGGTGTTGTCGAGCAACGTTCAGGATATATTCCGGCCTAGAAAAACGGTGCGCGTACGATTCGAGAGGGTGGAGGGAATCGAGCGCAGCACTCCGGTCAAACAAGCCGGCAGGCTGATGGGAAAGGTTATTGATATAGATGTAATGCAGGAAGGTGGGAACAAGATAGTGCTTACGATGCGAGTGCTCAAGAAGACCCTCGTCAAGCGCGATTCCGAAGTTTCCATCAAGAGCCCGCTGGTGGGCGAGAAATACATCGACATCGGCCTGGGCACTCCCCATAGCCCTCTGCTGATGGCAGGAGACATGCTGGACGGAAAAGAAAGCCTCAAGCTGGATCAGCTTACGGACACCATCGTCAAGGTCGTCGAAGACATCAAGGCCATCACCACGGATATAAGAAATGTCACCGGCGACCCCGGTTTCCAGCACAACCTGAGTAAAACCGTCTCCAACCTCGAAGAAACCACCGCTCGAATAAACGACATCGTCAAACGCAACAGCGGAAACGTCGATATAACCATGCGCGATATCAAGCGTATGGCAAAAGAACTCAATACCACTGTCGCCCAGTTGAACAAACTCACCCGAGACTTGAACCGCGTCGTCGCCGAGAACCGTTCAAATATTCACTCGACCATACAAAACCTGCGCGACACACCCGACCAACTCGTCGAACAATTTGAACTGGTACAGAAATCCATCACCGCACCGCTTGACGACAATCGCGAAGATTTGAGAAAAATCTTCCAAAACCTCGAAAAGATTACACAAAACCTCATCGAGATGACCGAAGAGCTTAAAAAGAAGCCTTCCAAGTTGATACGGAAGTGACCATAAATCAAGGTTTCACCCGGTTATATCGCCATGGCCCTTTATTTATGAAGTATATGCCTTTCGCTCTTGTTAATACTTCTCCCTGATAAGAAATGAAGGATGGAACATCCTCGGGAATTAGTACCGGTTGCCATTTACGTGCATTTTCCGTTTTGCCTGCGAAAATGCCCTTACTGTGACTTTGTTTCGTACGACGATAGCGATATCGACCATGGCGATTATATCGAATCGATTTTGGGAGAGCTTGCTATAGTGGATTTTTGGGGTGGCGGGCGCGAGGCCGTCAGTATATACATCGGCGGCGGCACTCCCAGCCTCATGACGCCGAAGCTGGTCGATACACTTATCGAAGGAATACATCGACGCTTGCCCATGAGTTCCGATGCGGAAGTAACCATCGAAGTCAACCCCGCCACGGCGGACGCCGCCGATATGTCGGCATGGCGCGCCGGCGGCGTAAACCGGATCAGCCTTGGAGTTCAGTCCACCGATCCGGCAACCCTCGAAACGCTCGGGCGCCTGCACACCGCAGAAGAAGGTCTCGCAGCATACGAGCTTGCCCGCCGGGCGGGATTTGACGTGGTAAGCGTCGATATGATATTCGGGACGCCCGGGCAAAGGCGCGAAATCTGGATGGCCGACCTCGGGCGAGTTATCGACCGGGAACCCGATCACCTCTCGGCATACATGCTCAAAGCTCCGTCCGGATGGGAAACTCCGCCGGACGAGGAAGTAGCGGACATGTACCTATCGACGGTCGAGTCTCTTGATGCGGCGGGGTTGATGCAATACGAGGTGAGCAATTTCGCGCGGGCGGGTAAGGAGTGTCGCCATAATATCGTCTATTGGAAAAAAGGAGACTATATCGGACTTGGAGTTGCCGCTCATTCGCATTTGAAAGCGGCGAATTTTATCAATGCCGGCACCGAAACCACCCACCCGGCCGGCAAGATGCGAAAAAAAGATACCGCCTCTCTCAGGTGGTGGAACGTTACCGATCCTGAAGAATACATGGATCATATCGATAATGAGGGAAATGCCGTGGAAGGCGCCGAGTCTATAGACGTCGAACGCGACATCAACGAAAGCCTGCTTTTGGGCTTGAGGCTTCGGGAAGGTATTGACGCCGGTGTCTTGGATACGCCTCATCGCCGTGCCGTTGAAATTGTGGGAGCGCAACTGGCGGAGGTCGGGCTGGTTTCGTTCGATGGGACAAGGGTTTATCTCACTCCTCGAGGCATGCTTCTGGCGGACGAAATCGCCGCAAAAATAGCCTCCGCAGTTAGCGATACCCCTGCAAGTTGACATCGGCATATCGGCAATAGTAGAATCTAGTCTAGGAATTTCATCGGGAGGTTCAGTTGCTATGAGCAAACCGGTAAAAGGACTTGCCCAACGCGCTATCAAAGTGCTGGATGCCGTCATTCGGGGCAATTTAATCACAGGCCGGCCCGTTGGGTCGAGGATGGCAGTGCGCCACTTTGGCCTTGATTGCAGCCCTGCAACGGTGCGTAACGAGATGGCGGATTTGACCGCCATGGGATTCCTGAAACAGACACATGTATCCAGCGGTCGAGTGCCGACCGGCAAGGGAATTCGCTTTTATCTCGATTACCTTTTGCGCGAAGACCAACTCTCACTGGACGAAATCGAACGGTTGAGGATTTTTTGCCCCACTTACGGCGAGGATTTTCGGACTGTGCTTCGTAACGCAGGTCGTGTACTTGCCGATTTGACCCGCCAGGCGGGGGTGGTGCTGATGCCCGGACTGAGGCGTTCGCCGCTACATCATATCGAGTTTATTCGACTTACCGCCCGGCGCGTGATGGTCCTTCTGGTAAGCGACAGGGGCCAATTCCACTCACGAGTTTTCGAGTGGGGCGAAGACCTCCGGCAGAGAGACCTTACATTGGCATCAAATTATCTCAACGGACGTTTCCACGGAAAGACACTGTCACAGATACGAAACATCGTTATTAAGGAAATGCGCGAGGAAAAGGTCAAATACGATAAAATGCTCGCAAGGGCTTTGGGAATGATGGAAACGGTTTTCGAGCAAGGACAACTGGATGAAGAAATCTTCATAGAAGGACGCGAAAACCTGGTCGAGAAACCCGAATTCGCTGAAACCGAAAAGATGGTGAAACTCTTAAAGACCTTCGAGCAGAAAGGTTTTATAATTGATCTTCTTTCTCGAGCGCTCGAGGGATCCGACCCCGTGGTATTTCTTTCCGGCGAAACGGAAATGGAGGATATACCCGAACTCGCGGTCATCACGGCCAGGTATGGGAGTTCCGGGCCCGGCGGCGGAACCGTGGGCATAATAGGCCCGATGCGTATGGATTACGCAAGGGTCATACCAATGGTTAGATACACCGCCAATTATGTAAGCGACCTTTTGAATTCTTGAAATGTCCTTGAAATATTCTGTCGAGCGGCTACCATAGATACTTAGCATGAGTACAAATGAGGAAGACGGGCACAACGGCACAAGTAAAGGCCGGGTAATTCCCATCAATGCCGAAGACGAAGAGCCGCACGAGGAAGAAGATAGCCCCACGCTGCCTCCCAACCCCGAGATGGAACGTGCTTTACGGGAGGCGATCACTTCGGTTGAGAAAAGGGAATCCGGAAAGGCTCAACCTGCCGAAGAAGATATGGCCCGGAAAGAAAGGGAAAATTTTCAAGGTCGTATCCGCGATCTGCATATACAGCTAATGGAAAAGACAAAAGAGATCGAGAAACTCAACGACAGGACGCTTCGAGCACAGGCGGATCTTGACAACTTCAAAAAACGGGCGCAAAAAGAACGGGCGGACCAATTCAACTACGGACACGAAGAAATCACAAAAGATTTCCTCGAAGTGCTCGACAACCTGGAACGAGCGCTCGAACATGCCCAAAGCAACCCATCGAGCCTGATCGAGGGAGTAAAACTGACGCAAAAAAATATGGAGCACATATTGGAGCGGTATCATGTTACTCCTATAAAGGCTCTTGGAGAAAAATTCGACCCGAGATACCATCAGGCAGTGTCGCAGGTTTACAAGGATGATGTCGAGCCGGGCATTGTGGTCGAAGAGCATCAGAGAGGATTTATACTCAAGGACAGGCTTTTGCGTCCGAGCATGGTGGTGGTTTCAGCAAAGTCCACCGACACCGGTGAAACACAAAATACAACTGGCGCAATGGGAGAATAATTAATGAGCAGGGTTATCGGTATCGATTTAGGAACGACAAACTCTTGCGTGGCGGTTATCGAAGCCGGCGATCCGGTGGTTATACCGAATGCCGAGGGAAGCAGAACCACGCCGTCCATGGTGGCTTTTACCGAAAGCGGTGAAAGGTTAGTTGGTCAAATAGCCAAACGGCAAGCGATCACCAACCCGGAAAATACGTTGTTTGGAATAAAGAGGCTTATCGGTCGCCGGTTCGATTCGGACGAGGTACAGCAAACCACTACGGTCGCCCCCTTCAAGATCGCAAAGGCCGAAAACGGCGATGCCTGGGTCGAGGCGACCGGCAATCAATATAGCCCTCCTGAAATCAGCGCTATGGTGCTGGCCAAGATGAAGGAGACCGCTGAAGAATACCTGGGCGAGGAAGTGACGGAGGCCGTTATTACCGTCCCTGCATACTTTAACGACAGCCAACGGCAGGCCACTAAAGACGCCGGCAAGATCGCCGGTCTCAAAGTGCACAGGATCATTAACGAGCCTACCGCCGCCGCATTGGCATACGGTCTCGATAAGGACATCAATCAAAAAATTGCCGTTTTTGACCTGGGTGGAGGAACTTTCGATATATCCATACTCGAGCTTAGTGACGACGGCGTTTTCCAGGTGCTCAGCACCAACGGGGATACCTTTCTCGGCGGCGAAGATTTCGACCAGCGTATAATAGACTTTCTTGCCGACCAGTTCAATGAACAGGAAGGCATCGATCTACGTAACGATCGCATGGCGTTACAGCGCCTGAAGGAGGCCGCCGAAAAAGCCAAGTGCGAACTCAGTCCTTCCCTGGAGACCGACATTAACCTTCCATTTATAACGGCGGACGATTCCGGCCCCAAGCATTTGAATATAACTCTCACACGCGAGCAGCTTGAGGAACTTGTTGAAGACCTCATCGAACGGATCGAAGAGCCTTGCAGACTTGCCATCGAGGACGCAGCCATTCCTCTTAGTGAAATCGACCAGATACTCCTGGTGGGGGGCATGACCCGCATGCCGCGCGTGCAACAGAAGGTGGCGGAAATATTCGACAAGGAACCTAACCGCGACATTAACCCCGACGAGGTCGTCGCCATAGGCGCCGCAATACAGGGCGGCGTGCTACAGGGAGACGTCAAGAACGTACTGTTGCTCGACGTAACGCCCCTGTCTCTGGGCGTCGAGACCCAGGGAGGAGTGTTCACAAATATCATACCCCGAAACACCACCATACCCACGCGTAAAGGCAGAATTTTCTCCACTACCGAGGACAATCAATCCATGGTCAATGTTCACGTACTGCAGGGCGAGCGTGAAATGGCCGAGGACAACATGTCGCTCGCAAGATTCCAACTCGTCGGCATACTTCCGGCGCCTCGCGGCGTACCACAGATCGAGGTCTCTTTCGAAATCGACACCGACGGTATCGTGCACGTCAGCGCAAAGGACTTGGGGACAGGAAAAGAGCAAAGCATACAAATTACCGTCCAAAGCGGCCTGAGCAAGGATGAAATAGAACGCATCGTCGGCGAGGCGGAAGAACACAAGGGAATAGACGAGGAACGAAAAAAACTCACCGAACTCAGGAACAACGCCATCGGCCTGATTTACACCGTTCGTAACTCGCTAAACGAATACGGTGAGGCACTGCCCCCGGAAGACCGCGATTATATCAGCCAGTGCGTTGACCACCTCGACAGTCTCATCGAAACCAAAGACCTCGATGAACTCCAACAGGCTCACGATCAGCTAAGCGAAGCTTCGCACAAGCTCGCAGAAGCGGTATACGCCCAGGCCAGCGCCGAGGTGGAGGAAACTATCGACGTCGATTTCGACGAAATACAGGAATAAAGAATAAAGTGTAAGGTATGAAGTATGAGTAAAATTCGTGTTTCATACCTCAGATAAATTCTCAATTTTCTACATAGCAATTAGCTTTGTAAAGTATCTCATTTTTTATTACCGGGAGGAAAAATTGAAAGAGTATACTTTTGAACGTTCTTATGAGTTTTTCGAGAAGGCCTTAAAATACATTCCCAACGGCGTTCCGATGCCGCGCACGCCATATTTCCACCAATACGGGTCGGTGCCGGTTTTCCTGGAAGAAGCCAAAGGCGCGCACTTGGTGGACGTCGACGGAAACGAGTATATCGATTATATGTGCGCCTTCGGAGCCGTGGCTCTGGGCTACGCCAATCCGAAAGTCAAAGAAGCATACGAACGACAGGATTCGGCGGCCAATTGTACGCCTATTCCTTCGCTGCGATGGGTCGAACTGGCGGAAGCGCTTGTCGATTTGATCCCGAAGATGGAATGGGTTGTGTACGGGAAAAACGGTTCGGACGTGACGACATACGCCACACAGGTAGCGCGCATACATACCGGCAAAAACGGTATCGCAGTGATGAGACACGGCTATCACGGTCTGCATCACTGGTGCATAGAAAACAGAAGCGGCATCCCCGAAGAGTACCGCGCTCACATCTACAAGTTCGAATTCAACGACCTAGACGACCTTGACCGCGTGCTCACCGAGCACAAGGGCGAGATAGCGGGCGTGTTTTTAACCCCGTACCACCACCTGGCGATGATGGATCAAATAATGCCCGAGCCGGGATTTTACGAAGGTGTCCGCAAGCTGTGCGACCGCGACGGGTGTCTCATGATGATGGATGATGTCCGGTGCGGTTTCCGCATTCAGCTTGAAGGCTCTCACGTTTACTTCGGCGCCGACGTTGACCTGGTGTGTTTCGGGAAAACGCTGGGCAACGGTTATCCTATATCCACCTGCATGGGAAAGCCCGAATTGCGCGCGGCGGCGGATCAGGTCTATTTTTCGGCCACGCACTTTTACAGTTCGGCGCCGATGGGCGCCGCACTTGCCGTCCTCGACATCATAAAGAATGAAGGGCCCATCGAACGCATGATCGACCTCGGCACACGCCTCGGTCAAGGCTTGGAAGCGGGCGCGGAAGGCGCCGGATTGAGAATACGCTACACCGGGTTCCCGTCCATGCCGTATATGATTATCGAGGGCGATGACAATCTCGAGCGAAACCGCTTCTTCTGCGGAGAAATGGCCAAACGCGGCGTCTATATGCACCCGCACCATAATTGGTTCCTATCAGCGGCGTTGTCCGACGA
>CAZDAF010000131.1:0-9360 GCA_964503115.1 uncultured bacterium | reverse complement strand
CAGATCCTCTTTGTCCTTGAAATACAGGTAGATTGTCGGCTCGGTTACATCGGCCGCCTGCGCGATCTTGGCAATAGTAGCGCCGTAGTAGTTATCCTCAGCAAAAACACGACGTGCAACAAGCAGAATCTGCTTTTTCCTGTCCTCGCCGTTCATTCTCATATATTTAACTTGTTTCTGTGCCGTTCTCACGCTATTCCTCACAAATCCTTGTATGTTAACACTAACTAACCTTAATGAATATTAAGGTCGTTGTCAAGGGCACATATAGATTTTTTCCAATTTTTGCGGAATCACAAAAACTTTTGTATAACTCATAATTTCTCTCCCCTTTGGGGTACTGGTCGGTAGGACAGCGAACTGAAAATCCGCGTGTCGGCGGAAGGCATAATATCCCGAAAAATACGTATTCATTACACATTCACAACAATTTTTTTGGGGAAATATTGGGAATTTCCGTTTGACCTACGGAGAGATTATGATATATCTTTCCTTATTATCGGTTAATCGTTTGTTTATTTTAAGTCAATATAAATATGCAAGCGAGATTTCAGCATGCATTTATTGAAGCCCCATCGGTTCGCGGTCTGTACGATTCTTGTTGTGTCCGTTATTCTATGCGCGACGGGATGGAAACTGTTTTGGTTCTTGACGGATGACGCTTATATCGCATTTCGATATATTAGCAACCGTCATATGGGTTGGGGTTACACGTGGAACCCCCCGCCTTTTCTGCCTGTTGAAGGCTACACGAGTTTTTTATGGATACTGTTGCTTGACGGGGTATGGACGGTTTTGAATGTCGAGCCTCCGGATGCGGCCAATTTCGTATCGTTGGCGTTTTCAGTTATCTCTCTTTTTATCAATGCCGCAATGCTCATTACCGTTTGCAATCAACGCGGTAAGGAGCGGACTCTCCCCGTCTTCTTGGGGCTTGTGATGATTGGGATTGTTGTAAATCGCACTTTCCTTATGTGGACAAGTTCCGGTCTTGAGACGGCTTTGTTCAACTGTCTGATTCATGCATGGCTTCTTGCAGCGCTCCTGATGCGCAATTACCCGCGAGGCTCGGTGCTTTGGTTGACAACAACTTCCGGGCTTTTAGCGCTTACTCGTCCGGATGGACTACTGTTTATTCTTGCTTCCCTGGTCATGGCGGCACTGATTATTCTGGAACCGACGACGCCGAAATCGAGCAAAACTGCGTGGGCGTTGCGATTGATACCGGTATTGGTAGTCCCCGCTCATTTGATTTGGAGGCGTTTTACATACGGCGAATGGCTTCCAAATACATATTACGCGAAAAGCGTTTCGCCCTGGCCTGAATCGGGAGTGCGTTATATCTCATCTTTTGTCCTCGAGTATGCTTTATGGATATGGATCATCGTTTTCGGTGCGGCTATTGCTGTCAGATCTGCGTCTTTTTTGCGGACTTTCAAACAGAAGCTGCCGGTTAGCGAAGAAAAAGGGACCCAACGCCTTGCATTTCTCGCATCCGGTCTTCTGTCAGACGCCGCGCTGGTTGTTGCATTTCTTACGATATGCTTCCATGTCGGATACTACACGTTCATTATCGGAGGAGACCACTTCGAGTATCGAGTTTACAGCTACCTTATCCCAATTATTATGGTTTCATTTATATGGGCCATCTTTGAACTACGGCTAAAGGTGAGAAACGCAATAATACTGTTTTTGTTGTTTATTCTGGCCGGTCTGCCGATTCCATGGGTTCATTGGCATTTAAGCCAGGATAAGACGACACGTCCGGAGACCTGGCTTATGGCGATACCCGTATCGGAAAAATTTCCTTTGCCTTTCAGTTACTACACGGGATTGTTCGACAGTTGGCAGGAGTGGTTGATTCTTCACTCGGTTTGTATAAGACATCAGGAACATAAAGTTTTCGCCAAACATCTCTTAAGGGTGCTACCTTCAAGAAAAAAAGGCGGGACATATTTCAAAGATGAAAAAAACCCCGTTATTGCCGTTCCCTCCGCAGGCATAATAGGGTGGGTATTTTCACGGGTAATTATAATCGATACCGTAGGGTTAAACGATTATGTTACGGCACGTATGCCGCTTAGGGAGGGTCAGGAAAGAATGATGGCCCATGATAGAAGTCCGCCTTTGGGCTATGTTGAAAGCTTCGCTCCCAATATGGCTCTGACTGCGGACGGTAGTGTTTTGCGCAAATATCCCAGGCTTAATCCGCTAACGGACGAAAAGATTCGCGTAAGCGAGACATACTATAGAAATCTGGTTAAAAAACACGGGCGAAAAGCGGATCGATGAGGTCTTTCTTGATCCGTAACATTCCCGGTATTATACCTCGAACAAAAGAAGCAGTGGCCTCAAACAATGGATAAACGTGACATAGCGCTTGCCGGATTTTTAGGGACGGCGGCATTCATTTCGGCAATGATGCATCCAATGTCCGACATGGTATACGTGGGCATAAAATTGGGTGAACATATAATCCGTCATCATGCTTTGGCGCCCCCCGATTATCTCAATTGGCTACCGGTCAATACCGGTTGGTGGGACACATCATGGCTATGGAACGCTCTTTCCTGCAGCCTATATGGTTCAGGCGGCATCGGCGCCTTAAAGATCATGGCGGGACTGCCGGCGGCGCTGTTAGCCGTCTTGATCTACCTGGCCTGTCGGCCGGTTTTCGATAGGCCGGGCACGACAATTCTCTCCCTCATTTTATTGATCGTGTTGAACAATTCCCTTGCATTTAACCCGTTGTTGGGAGGCCTCGTATTTTTCATGGCCCAGATACTTCTTCTCGAAAGACGGGGCAGAATAGCCCTTCCTTTGTTCTTTATCTTTCTTTTCTGGTCGCAGACGGACCGGAGTTTTGCAGCGGGTTTGATATATTTATTCTTCTACCTTGCCGCATGCAGGGACATGCCTCTCAAGAAGAAAGCGATTTTCGCTCTTGCAGCAATAATGGGATCTTTACCGAGTCCCAGCATGTGGCGGTTTGTATCGAGACCGATCAATTTGGCGATTTTGCTCGAACAGTCTCCGAATTTCCACTTGACGATATGGCGACTACATGCCCTCGCCGTATTAAGCGGGCTTTCGGGCGCGGCTATCGATAAGAAACGGCCCGGATCGGCGGCGGGGCTTATCGCTCTTACGGCTGCCGGATTGGCGTCACAGGAATTTATGCCGATGGCGGTATTGGCGGCGGCGCCCATTATGGCTGTTGGAGTAAAACGCCTGAGTGAACAAATACGTCTTTTTTTACCCCGTTTCGTCATGGTGACTTCGGCCATATTGTTAACGGTGGTTTTAATAACGACATCTCGACTTTCGTCGTCCGACCAAGTTGAAACGGAAGAACTCGCCATATTCCTCAAGGAACACCGTATGCTCGGCAACATACTCGCTCCAAGCCGGATGGGTGGGCGAGTTGCATTGGCAACCGGTAAAAAAGTCGCAATGGACGGCCGCTCGAATCTGTTCCCGAAAAGCGCAACCGAACAGTTTTCACAGCTTTACGGCGTCGGAAAAACCGGATGGAACAACTTGGCCCGAAAATACAACCTCGGCGGGGTAATTATCAAATCGACCGAGCCGACTTATGGAATTTTTTCAACCGGAACGGATTGGGCACTTGCCTTTGAAGGAAAGAATTATGCCTTTTTCGTTTTGGATTGGGGCTTGAACTCTTCTTATTTGGATCGCTGGGGCAGATTGAAGCCACGTAAGGAACTTTATGGGAAGTCGCTCGAGGAAATTGTCCGGCATTTACGCGATAATGCCGAAGAGGGGTCTCTAAAGGGAAATCCTTACCGCGTCCGTTCGGCATGGATGGCTTTACTATCCATCAACCCGGACGACGCCGAAGCCCAATCGGGACTGGATGAAGCCCAACACGTGATTGACCGCATGGAGCGTGATCGATGATTGACCGGGCGGAGAAATGGTTGCCGATAGCGGCGTTATTTCTCTTTTATGGGGTGACATGGCACTTCATGACGATGGGAGGTGACGGCTGGTGGTACTTGGCCTTGGGCCGGGAAATATGCGACTGCAAGTGCCTTCCCGAATATAATAACCTCGCCTTTACCGGGCATTGGACAAAGGTGCTTCACCAGCAATGGTTGGCGTACCTGTTCTTTTACGGTTTTTACCGTATTGGGAGCTATGTCGCCGTATATGCAATTACGGCGTTACTACTGGCGGGCGCCTTTGGTATGGTGTCGATTATTTCAAGGGAAACCGGCGGTTCCGTCGCAGCGGGTATCGTTTTTACGTTTCTTGGAGCCCTTTCTTTCCGGAGCTATTTCGACGTGCGCTCCGAGCCGATTATAGATATATTGTTTGCAATCGAAGTGTGGCTTATGACGCGCGTCATATCGGGCAAGCGCGCGCCATTGTGGATGCTTGTTCCGATATTCGTGGTGTGGGCGAACTGCCATTCGAGCTTGCCCATGTCGATCGTTTATCCATTATTGATATTGTCAGGTTGGTGGATTGACCGCCGGCGGGGATTTGAGTCGGGCGTGAAGCAGCGTGTTTTGTTCTGGTTTGTTATTGCCGGTGCGGCGACATTGTTGAACCCCTACGGCCCGAAGATTTATGCGGATATTGTAAGCCGGCTTATAAGTGCCAGTGTACACGCTATAGAAATTTTCCACTCCCCCGACTTTCACGATAAATATAGCATTCTGCAAGGCGTATGGTTATTATTGTTATGGGTGGGCGTTATCGGATCATCTGAGAGAACTCGAGCTACGGACCTTACAGTGCTCGGCGCCTTCAGCCTGCTTTACTTAAATGGGCAGCGTTATTTCATTTTCCTGCTTCTGACTTCAGTACCCATCGTGGCCGTGCACTGGGGAGACATTGCAAAAAAGTGGTTTCGCAGCCCGGCATGGAAAATCGCGCTTTTGGCGGCATGCCTCGGAGGAGGTATATATTTATTATCGATACCCAGGCATTTCCATGATTTTATTGTCGATGTAAGAACTGCTGCGAATTATATGAAAGAAACCGGAGTGGAGGGGCATGTATTCAATTATTACGCTTGGGGCGGTTATCTTCTCTGGGAACATCCCGAGTTGAGCATTTTTATCGATGGCCGTAACAATATTTATGAAGAATCAGGCGTTTTTGACGATTATCGTACTGCAGGGAAGGGCGGATCGTACTGGAAAGAGGTTTTTTACACCTATGACATCAACGCCGTCATTTGGCCTCGCCGGCAACCCCGCCTTCTCAACGCGCTGGACGCCGACCCTGACTGGGAACCTCTCTATATTCGCGGAGAAGCGGCGGTCTTTTTAAGAACCACCCCGCAAAACAGGGTCATCCTCGAAAAGTACCGGGCCATATACCCTTGAATTTGGAACTCCCGGTCGGTTGTATATCCTAAAGCGCCAGTAAACTTTCCAAAAGCAGGCTCATAAAACGCATACGGTCGAGTCGTTGAGGCATGTTTACAGGTAGCTTGCCGTTTTTTTCTTCAAAATCATTTACTTTCTCAAGACCCAGAATTTTTCCTCGCCTCATTCCGTCTTTTTTAACGGAAAAAGTAACCGGATTCTTATCGAATATGCTATCGTCGATTAAATATGCCGCCGCGACGGGGTCCCATGGAAAGAAGCCTTCTTTTCGGAAAACCACCCGGTTTAAATTCAGCCATGAGGGGATATTTTTCGCAAGGTATTTCGCCACTTTGCTATCGTGTTGCCTGATTTTTTCCAGGTGTTCTTCCAGGAAAACGGCTTGAGTACAAACGTCCATGGTTATCAGTGTCTTATGAATCGGCGCGGACGTTACCATCGACGCCGCTTGCGCATCCATGTGGAAATTAAACTCACCGAAGTATGAGAAAGGCCGGAATCCCAATGTGCCTCCCATTACAACAAGCTCGCGTAAATTTTTTGAGAAACTTTCATCAAGCATCATAGCCGTTGCCACATTCGTTAATGGCGCGACCGCGAGCAGGGATATTTCGCCGGGATTATCCGCCACTGTTTTCATAAGCGCCTCGACCGCGGGATTGGGGCGCCACAACTCTCTGCGTGAAGCGGCGCCTTTGTAAAACGGGACATCCGCGCCTGCGACTTCGAGAACATCCTTCGCCACTTCAAACCCTCTATGGACATTGACATTCCCGAAATTAACCGATATCCCCTCCAATTTAACTGCGGGAGAGGATAACAGGAGCAGAATTGCAAGACCGTCGTCAAGGTCTCTGTATTTGACGCCGATTGCCGGGTCGGTATCCAGCCAGACGCGTTTAGTCGTCATATCTTCTCCTCCCCATACGGGTCTACGCTCCATACGGACTTATGCCCCATGCAGGTTTCCGCTACGCTACAATTCGCTCCGATTCGCACTTCGCATGTCTTCATCCGTATGGACTGACAACTTTTTCATAAGGTATAGCTTATTGTAACAGGTCTTCTTTAGTAGGGCATTGCTTTTTCCGCTTTTTGGGTCTAAATTTCGATGAGTTTTAATGCGTCCGGTTGTGAACGCCGACAGGATATAATCTTTCCCCCGGAAGGAGGTCTCCGGTTTGAAAAAGATTGTTTTATTTGCAATTTTGCTTACGGCGTTCGCGCCGATCACGAGCGCGTCGGCGGATGAGGCATCGTCTTTCGGTCGTAAGGAGTTGGTGGTTATAAGCGGTGAAGCGCTTGGCCAACTCTTCGGCGCGCCGCCCGACAAGCTGTCGCTGCTCGCCAAAACGCCCGGCGGTTTCGAGCCCGTGCCGTTCCAGATCGATCAGCGTTACCGTAAAGGCAAGCGCCTGGTTTATGCATACACCGGCGGGAAGCGCGCCAGGCCCGACCCCGACCCGACCCTCGACGGACTGGACGAACTGGTGTTCTGGTCGGGCGACGCCGGGCCGAGAGTTTCAACGGCTCAATGGCCCGGCTCCGGCAAGGGAGTGGAGATCGCCATCGACGATCCGCTTACCGGCGCGAAGGGGTATGTTTACCTTTTGTCTTTCCCGGACAAAGCGCCACGATCCGACCGGCGGTATGTTCTCTACGACCCTGAAACCGACAGCGTCGAAGCTTTGTATTACAACCTCGCCTTCCCGAAAAAGCATAAGGTGGGATTCGTGGATTTCGCCATTACCACCCAGGCGGGCGGCTCCGGCGAAGATTTCGTCGACGAGGCCAAATACCGCCTTACCATCCGGCTGGCCGGAACGCTGATACCTTACGAAATCGACAAGGAGCAAGTCCACTCGAAAGTGAGGGCCTGGATCGACGGCCCTGTGCGGGTCAGGCGCAAGGTGAGGAATTACGTCGAGCTGTGGATATGGCTCGGATCGACGTCTTGCGCGGAAAGCGCTTTCGGCCCGGCGGGTTTCTCTATCGAAGTACCGGTAATCGGCACTTTGCCAAAGGCTTTAACCAACAACGCCACCCGCTGGGCGATGGAACTCAACAAGCACGCGCTGGGTATGACTTTCCGATCCGACAAGAACTTGCAGGCGGTGACTATCGACGGAAAGATGAGCGTTGCGGAACGGGGACTCGACTTTTCGCCCCCCAAATGGATGCTTCTGTCGGGCCGACCGGGCACGGTATTGCGTCAAGCGGGCAAGATGAGCAAGCGGCCCTTGTATCTCGACCTGTATTACATGGACAACGCCAAATTGGAAGAACCGCCCGAACGGGAACCCGGCCAACTGGGCGCAGGCGGATATTACATCCCATTCCCCGGCTGGCGCGGAGCCAAGGTACGCGAGAATATCATCGAGTTTTTCGATATTTTGCCAAATTACCGCCCAGGCGACGAGGAGGCGTTTTTAGGTCGCGCATCGAAACCGCTTAGCATCACGGTCAGCAGCGTCACGGTCGAAAATTCGCCCTCCGGCCCCACAAAATGGCCTCCGCCCAAAAAAGCCCGCAAAGTCACTCCCGTACCCACATATAAATACGCAGGCGCTGAAGCTCCCGAAATCGAAAGCCAGGTGATCCCGGTTATCGTAGCCAGCTCCGACAACGGTTTCGGCGGCGGATTGATGTACGTGCACGCAAATCCGTTTAACACCGGCGTAAGATTGATGACTCAGGCGTGGTACACGATAAAGACCTACTCGATGCTGGAATTTCAAATCGGCGAAGACGTACCTAAACCGGGGAGCGATTGGGCATGGATCGCCTATACGAAATATCGCCTCCGGCCGGGCAGAGATTTTTACGGCTTGGGTAATGACAGCTACCGGGAAGACCAGACGAACTTTTTCGACGAGTTGTTTACATTGAAATTGTGGGCGAAACGACATATGCGAAACCACTTTTGGCTGGGAGCTTTCGTCGATTTGCACCATGATTTTATCGGTCACGGCGAAGGCGACTGGTGCCCGGACACTTTCAGCCGCTCAATCGACTGGTTTCCCGAGGAAGACCTTCTGGGTAAAGGAGAATGGTGGACCAACCGCATCGGCTGGTTTTTACTGATGGACACCCGCGACAGTTATTATATCCCGACCAGAGGCGGATACCGAAAAATCGAATATTACGCCGTCCCGAAATGGTTGGGCGGCGATTTCACCTTCGAGTACTGGCACCTCGATGTGAGGCAGTTCATTCCCATACGCAAGCCCCGCAAGGATATCCTCGCGCTCAGGCTTCAAGTGAAACACGCCGAAGGCGGCCCGATTCCGTTTTACGAACTCGCCGTGGCAGGCAGCGAATACACCATGCGCGGGTTCTTCAACGGCAGATTCCGCGACCGAGATATGATCTGCTTAAACACCGAATGGCGGCACAACCTGTGGAAAATCGTGGATATTCATTTCTTCTACGACGTCGGTAGAGTCTTCAACGACATTTTCGAAGAAGGGCACCTTATACCCACCGACCTGCATCCCGCGTGGGGAACGGGATTCAGAATAACCATACCGCCCAATATAGTCATGCGCGGCGACATAGGATGGAGCGTCAGCGACCAGGTATTCTACTTCAACTGGGGACAGACGTTTTAATATATCCGAATGTCGATCCGAATATTCCTGAGATTAGCTCAAGAACGGTTGTGAGCGTTGGGGACATCATCCAGCGCTAGCGTCCGGTACGGCGGGGGCTTTAGCTTTCACTATGGGATTGTCAACAACACTCATCGGCGTTATGGTTGCAGTGGCTCTTCTTCCACCTTTGGTCACTTTTGGATTGTTAATAGGGGCGGGATATGTAGATTTGGCTTTTGGAGCACTTTTGGTTTTTTCAGCTAATTTTATCTGTATCAATCTTTCAGGAGTAGTAACGTTTTTAATTCAAGACATTAGACCATTAACTTGGTGGGAAGCAGGCAAGGCACTGACCTGCCCCCCGAAAAGTGGTCCAGGCCTAAAGTTAGAATTTAGGCTAAACT
>CAZDAF010000130.1:0-9451 GCA_964503115.1 uncultured bacterium | reverse complement strand
TACGCTGACTTTTCCTTCCGAAAAAACATTACCATGCCATTAACCGGGAATCAGGGTTTTCAAACACCGTTGACATCGGGGAGGTTGTAAAGTACTATATTCTGCCAAATTAACCCAGGAGGATGAAAATGTCCGTAATCTCAACCAAGAGGTTCGGCACCGCTCCGGGTCGAGGCGGGATTCCGCTGAACCCGGAGGACGAGGAGGAAGAGGAAGGGGACTACGTCTTTTTCCCGGGGCTAGGGATCCCCATCCGCGTTCTTCGGGTCGAGCAGGAAAACGCCAGGTTCAGTAACACCCGAAACCGATATATATCCAGTTAGTCCCCAACCCCGGAAAAGGACGCCTTTCTCCACTCTTTCATAATCAACCGAGATTTTCCCGGCAATCAGCCTCGCAGGCAGTGCAAAACAAGTGCACTTTGCGGGGAATGTGCGACTTGATCGAATTACACGGTCTGAAAGGAGATTGAAATGACTACAAGCGTCGAACGACCAAGCGACTATCGAAATGTACCCTCGCGGGTTTTCCTCACCCGAGGGGTAGGAAGACATAAGGAAAAATTAACCAGTTTCGAGATGGCATTGCGCAATGCGAATATCGCGCGCTTCAATTTGGTGAAAGTTTCCAGTATTTTTCCGCCGCATTGTAAGGTTTTATCCAAGAAAGAAGGTCTGAAACGCCTTGTGCCAGGCCAGATCGTCTATTGCGTTCTCAGCGATAACGCCACCTGCGAGCCGCACAGGTTGATAGCCGCAAGCATTGGACTGGCCATTCCAAAGGATCCCACCAAATACGGTTACTTGAGCGAGCATCACAGCTTCGGGCAAAAGCAGCTTATGGCGGGCGAATATGCCGAGGATCTGGCGGCGAGCATGCTTGCGACCATTCTCGATGTCAAGTTCGATCCGGATAAAAGCTGGGACGAAAAAAAAGAAATCTGGAAAATATCAGGCCAGATCGTTCGTACCAGAAACGCCACTCAGAGCGCGGTTGGCGACAAGAACGGCTTGTGGACTACTGTGTTGTCGGCGGCAGTGTTTTGTGATTAAAGTATGCGGAATGAGGGATGAGAGATGAAAGATGAAGTCAAAGGTGAACAATTAATTTCACGCATCGAACTTCGTAGTGAGAGTTTTCCACCGATAGAGCCTATTGGTGTTGATCCGGGCGCAGACCTGCGCGAGGTGCTTTTGGAGATGGCGAAAACCTCCTTCCAGGGTCGGATGCTCGGCGAAGCGCTCGAAGTGTGGGAGGAGATGCTCGATGCCGGCTGCTTTATATACCTCGGGCTGGCTGGCGCAATGGTGCCTGCGGGCATGCGCGCGGTACTGGACTGGTTGATAAAAACCGAAAAAATACACTGCCTTGTGTCCACCGGCGCGAACCTTTTCCACGAACTGCACGAGGCGATAGGATTCAGGCATTACAAAGGCCACCCGGATATGGACGACCTCGCCCTGAAAAAAACGCAGATGGATCGTATATATGATACGCTTGCTTCGGACGAAGAATTTTGCGCTTCCGACAGGTTTATACGCGATTTTGCGGTCCAATTGTCGAAAAAAGTTAAAACCGTTACCACCGCCGGATTTTTCGACGAGCTTGGCGCCTATCTGGGCAAACAAGGTAAATCAGGCTTTATCGTAACCGCCCATAAAAAGGGCGTTCCCGTTATTTGCCCCGCTATCGGCGATTCTTCATACGGGATCGCTATGGTAGCTTTTGGCAAGGAGGTTGACCTTACATTCGATATTCTGGGGGATCTCGATGAGGTGGTCAAACCTATAGCTGCCGGCAAAAAAACCGGCGTTATTTACCTTGGAGGAGGCACGCCGAAGAATTTCATCCAGCAGGCCGAACTGATAGCCCGGGAAAAGCTCCGCAACGAACACGGTTTAAGCGTCCAGGAGGCTGAAAGTCGCGTCCCGGGGCATGAATATGCCATACAGATAACTACCGACATGCCGCAATGGGGCGGACTGAGCGGATGCACGCTTGAAGAAGGGCAAAGTTGGGGTAAAGAAGCTCCAAACGCTCAAATAGTCAACCTACATTGCGACGTAACAATAGCGTTGCCGCTTTTAGCTAACGCGCTCGCACTTAAGAAATAATGAAAAAACGTGACGAAGTGTCCTCGTTTTTCGACATCGACCCTCCATTCAACAAGCGCGAGAACGCCGGATTCGTAATAATTCCGGTACCTTATGAACGCACCACTTCATACCTCAAGGGATGCGTAAAAGGTCCTGAAGCAATAAAAAAAGCTTCGGCTCAAGTCGAATTGTATGAGCCGGAAGTGGATGTCGAGCCTTACCGGGAGGGGATATACACCGCGCCGGCCATTCGATTCGGAAAAGAAAGCGAATCGAGCGAGCTTGACCGCATCCGCAAGGTCGCCGAGCCTTATGTCGCCGAGGGAAAGTTCGTGGTCGCTCTCGGAGGCGAGCACACAATCGCGGTACCGCTGGTGAAGCTATTTGCCGGAAAGTACCGAAATCTTTCCGTTTTACAGATAGATGCACACCCCGATTTGAGAGATTCTTACGAAGGCAACCATCTCAACCACGCCTGCGTAGGCCGTCGCATAATCGAGCAGGCGCCGTTGGTGCTGGTGGGTATACGAAGCTGGTGCGCCGAACAGCAAGAATTCATAAAAAAGGCCAAAAAACGGAAAATTAGGGGTCGGAAAATGCTCTCCGTGTTCCCGGCAAGGAATATTGTCGGAAAACGCAATTGGCAGCGTAAAGTCGTCGAGTGCCTGGGCGATAACGTTTATCTTACACTCGACCTCGACGGACTTGATCCCTCGGTAATACCGGCAGTCGGCACACCCGAGCCGGGCGGGCTCGGATGGTATGAAACCCTCGATTTGCTCAAAGAAGTCATACGCCGCAGGCGATTGGTTGGCATGGACATGGCCGAGCTTAAGCCTGTAAAAGGTGATGTACGCGGCGAGATGGCCGCCGCACGACTCCTGCACCGCATTCTCGCCTACCTCACAAAATATCAGTAATCACCATAAAATCCACTGCACATAGCTATGTACGGGCGCCACGAAATGGGTGTTGCCGGCCCATTAAACCTATATTGTGAACGCAGATGGAATTTTGTGATAAAATAAAAAAGAGCAATATAAACCGGCTTTACGGCCAAAAGCCCGATCAGGGAGGTAATAACCATGCCCGTGAGAATAGAACGCAAAGATAAAGTAACGACCGTCATTCTGGATAGGCCCGAGGTGCGTAATGCGGTGGACGGCCCTACGGCCCTGGAGCTGGCCGACGCCTTTCGCGAATTCGATGCCGATGAGAACGCTTATGCGGCGGTTCTGTGGGGCGCAAACGGGAACTTCTGCGCCGGAGCGGATTTGAAAGCCGTCGGTAGTGGGACAAATACGAACAGGGTCGAAAAGCGGGGAGACGGCCCGATGGGCCCTTCGCGAATGACGCTGTCCAAGCCCGTTATCGCGGCGGTCAGCGGCTATGCGGTAGCGGGCGGGCTCGAGCTGGCTTTGTGGTGCGACCTTCGGGTGGTCGAGGAGAACGCCACTTTCGGCGTCTTCTGCCGCCGATGGGGAGTGCCGCTTATCGACGGCGGTACTGTTCGTCTCCCGAGGCTTATCGGCATGAGTCGCGCGATGGATATGATACTCACCGGCAGGCCGGTCGGCGCCGAGGAAGCGCTGGCCATGGGGATTGCCAACCGCGTCGTCCCGGACGGCGCAGCACGCGACGAAGCGGAAAAACTGGCCGCGCAGCTCGCCGAATTCCCACAAGCTTGCTTGCGACACGACCGGTTAAGCGCGTACGAGCAGTTCGGTATGGACATCGAAGCCGCCATTCAAAACGAATTGGATCACGGCATCGAATCGCTCAGAAGCCCGGAGATTGTCGAAGGCGTCGGGCGTTTCGTCAAAGGCGCGGGCAGGCACGGAAAGTTCTGAATAGTGATAATTTCCGATAATAGACACACACCCTGAATTCGGGACGACAATGCCGCCGACCTCCGTGCTTATACCCGTGCGTAACGCCGCAGCGACAATCGTCGAAGCGCTCGAGTCCGTCGCGAGCCAAACGTTCGACGACTTCGAGTGTGTTATCGTGGACGACGGCTCGACGGACTCAACACCCACGATAATCGGCGAGTTTGCCGGGCGCGACTCGCGATTCAAGATTTTCCGCCGCCCCGCTTATGGAATGGTTCAGTCCCTCAATTTCGGCCTCGAACAATGCCGTGGAGAACTTATCGCACGGATGGACGCTGACGACATCTGCCGCCCGGAGCGATTCGAGAAGCAAGTCGCCTATCTGATGTCACGCCGAAAGCGTGATATAGCCGCCGTCGGGTGCCTTGTTCGGGTCATTCCGCCGCCGGCAACATCGAGCGGCATGTTCCATTACGAGCAATGGGTCAATTCTCTAACCGACCCCGACGATATAGCCCGCGAGATATATATCGAAAGTCCCTTGCCCCATCCCGGTATGATGATACGCCGCAACGCGCTCGAAACCTTGGGCGGCTGGAGAGAATTCGACGGCCCGGAAGACTATGACCTGTGGCTGCGTATGATCTCCGACGGGATGAAAATCTCGAAAGTGCCGCAAACGCTGCTGGATTGGCGAGACGCGCCGGACAGGGCCAGCCGCAGCGACCCGCGTTACTCGCTCGAAGCTTTTGTCGCCCTGAAGGCCCATTACATGTCCCGCGATCCCCGGCTATCTTCGGGCAAGGTGCAAATTTGGGGAGCGGGCCGCACGGGAAAGACTTATGCAAAAGCGCTCGCGGCAAAGAACATGGAAATAGTACGATTCATAGACATCAACCCTCGCAAGATAGGCCGAACCGCCGCAGGCGCACCGGTCGTCTCACCCGCCGAACTGCACCGATACCGCGATGACTTCATCATCGGAGCCGTCGGAGGCAGGGGAGCCCGAAGCGCTCGCGAAGAAATCCGAACGGCACTTCAAAAAATGGGATTCACCGAAGGCGAACAATTCCTTTTTGTAGCATAGTTCGCTTATTAAAAATCATGGGTGGCCCGTAATAGATGGGCCACCCGCATCGTCGAAGGTAGGGTGGGTGGACAAGGCCGAAGGTCTTGTCCGTGTCTTTCTCCATGGTTAGGTAATTGCACGGACAAGTCATGCTTTAGCGTGATTCATGGCACCGGGCACTCCTTGAAAATCTGAATGTTCAATGGACGGAATCATGCTTTCAGCGTGACTACGCATTACTGCGCTCCAGTTGAATATCCCGCCGCTGGCGGGAACCCGAGCGTCGGCGCAGGAGAGAGTGCGGATGGGCGGGGCGTACCGCATTTGCAGATCTTTATTAAAATAGTGAATTTATTCCCGCCATTTATCGAACCGTAGATATCCCTGATTTCCTCAGGCGCCGCCCGATACGAGCGAACGTCCGAGCGGAAAGATACACGCGCGGGTCATTACGAACGCAAGCCGGATACCAAAGCGGGCCGGGTGAACTCGAAGGTTCCAAAGCTCCGGGAGATGACTTTGGAAACGGCGATCATATATCCCTCTCGATTTCAAAATCCGAAAAAATCTCTTTTGCTTCTTTACGAGCTTCTTTGCTCATCCAGGATTCCCGGCTGTATTCGAGAGATTTGCCGAGCCCCTTTGCCTTGCTAATCCACAGGGGGTTGTAGGGCAAAAGGGCAATGCGGGCGAGTTTGCGCTCCTTCATCCAGGCGGCTATGGCTTCCAGATTTTCCCGGGTGGCGGTAATTTCCGGTATCAGGGGCACACGCACGAGCACTGGCGGAAAATCGAGGCCGATAAGCTTTTCGATGTTTTGTTTGATCCTCTCGTTGTCCCTGTCGGTGAATTTTTTATGAAGGCCCGCATCGCAGAGCTTCATGTCTACGAAAATCCGGTCGATGTGGGGAAGCAGTTTTTTCTCGAACCGCTCCCATTCGAAATCTCCGCAGGTCTCGACCAAAACGTGGATACCGCGCTTTTTGAGTTTTTGCGCCACTTCGGCAGAGTAATCCATCGCCAGCGTAGGCTCGCCGCCCGACAGAGTCACACCTCCTCCCGAGTTGTCATAGAATGCTTTATCCTGGGAAAGCGCTCCCACCAACTCGTCGGGCTCATAATACTTTCCGATCAGCGACAGTGCTCCGGATGGACACTCTTTTGCGCACTCGCCGCAGACCTCACATTTTTCACGGTCGATTGCGGAAGGCCCGGCGGATGAAATTGCTCCGGACTTGCATACATCGGCGCACTCACCGCAGCCGATGCAGGGATCGGGCCTGAAGATGATCTCCGGCCCGGCTTTTATACATTCGGGGTTGTGGCACCAGACACAGGAGAGCGGACAACCCTTGAAAAAAACGACTGAACGGATTCCCGGTCCGTCGTCCAGGCTGTTCCTTTTGATCTCCGCGACAAGCGGCCTGCGTTTTTCCATCAGTGACTTAGAGCGTGTTCGGTCCGCTCGATCAACTCCATCTGGAGATCCTTATTGAGCTCGATGAAGTACGCGTTATAACCTGAGATTCTGACCATGAGGTTGCGATGGTTTTCCGGGTGTTTCATGGCGTCCTTCATCTCTTCGGTGCTCATCACGTTGAACTGCATCTGCATGCCGCCCGATTCGAGGTAAGTCTTGGCGTATGCGGTCATTATGTCGAGCGCTTCTTCGGGAGTGTCGTTCGGATCGGGCACGACCTTTACGTTGAAAGCGATGTTGTTGGGCATCTTCAGAGGATCAAGCGAGGCAATGGTCTGGATGTTCTGAAGGAGCGTGTCCTTGGCTTCGGGTGACGGCGTAATGCCTGGGGTGAACGGCTTGTAGCGCCGTCTACCGCTGGGCAGCGCGCCGGAAAGCACTCCGAACGCCACATGGTTGCTCATCGACCAGTAACCGGTGGTGTATTTACCGCCCCGGTATTGGTCGAATCCCTGGTACAGGTCGTAGAGCCAGTTCTGAAGCTCCTGGGCCATTTGCGTCGTTTCGGGATCGCCGGACCCGAATTTTGGCACCTTGTTCGTTATACGCGCATGCAGAGCCTCGTGGCCCTCGAAGTCGTCCTTGAGCGCATTGATAAGCTCATCGAGCGAAATACGTTTTTCTTCGTACACCAGCTTTTTGATGGTCATCAGCGAATCCACCACGTCGGTGAGCCCTATCAGTGCGCAGCCCGAGCTGTTGTATTTAGCCCCGCCGTCGACCACATCCCTGCCCTTGCCCATGCAGCCCTGGATCAGCGACGAAAGATATGGGGTCGGCCGCACGTATCGGTGCGTTTCACCGAACAGGTTATTGCACTCGACCGCTTTTTCGGAGAGGAACGTAAGCTGCGTCTTGTAGGCATCGAGGAATTTATCGAATGTATCGAACTGGGAAAGCTCGCCGGTTTTCGGCCCGATCACTTCTTCACACAGCGGGTGATACCCGTTGTACATGGCCATCTCGAGCGGCGCGACTAACGAGAACATCATACAGTTTGTGTGCCCGAAATGCCTGCCCGAAACGGTCGGCTCTACGCAGCCGGTGGCGCTCCAGTCACGGGCGTCCTCGGCCGCAAAGCCCTGGTGCTCGACCGCAGATATGACCGCCCGGTCGTTATGGATCGAGGGTGTCGAGCCGGTGAGCATGTTAACCTCGCAGAGTCTCTTTAAGTACTGCTCCGAATTCACGCCTTCGTGATAGCGGGCGTTGAGATTCGGGTCCCGCAGCCTCAACATTTCGGCGACCTTTAAAATTATATAAGTCATGTCGCTTACCGCGTTCGATCCGTTTTCGAGCACGCCGCCCAGTGTAATCGCCTGGTCGGAGCTGGAGCCGCCGAACAGCTTGTTGCCGAGATCCGCCACCTGTGGCAGATGGTCGGTACAGCGTATGAAGAAACAGCCGATAAGCTCGACCGCTTTTTTAATCATTGCCGCCCGCGCCTCATCGTCCACGCATTTTTCCATGTCCGCCTCGAAATATGGCTGGAGCCATTTATCGACGCGCCCGATCGACAGGCCCGCATTAGTGTTTTCCATGTGCAGGGCCACCCAGGATATCCACATGCTGTTGACAGCTTCCTCCAATGTTTCGGCCGGGCCCGCCGGTACCTTGGCGCAGATTCTCGCGATGTTTGCAAGTTCCGACTTGCGCTTCGGGTCGGCCTCGTTTTCAGCCATACGCGCGGCTTTAGCGGAAAGATTCCCGGCGTAGGCCATTACCCCTTCCATGCTCATTGCCGCGGCTTTGTAAAAAGTTTTCGCTTTTTCATCGACAGCGGTCTTCGCGTGTTCACCGGCTTCTTCGACAATTGCGGCCAGGCCCTTGCCGAGCACTGCCGGAAAGTCGGGAATGGTGTGGGACAGTGAGTGAGCCTTCCATTGGAAGTACATGACAAACCGCTCGTCAAGTTTCATGCATTCCGGATTTCCGGCTTTTTCGCGAGCGACTTCGCGCATGTTGCGGTTCATCCAATAGGGAAACACATCGTGGTTGAGGAGGTGTCTGTCCTCGTCGGCGATGAGATAGGGGTTGAGTGTGCGCGAGTGCATGGTGTACAACTCGGGCCAGATGAACACGCCGCCCAGGTCGGGGTATATTACGACCCCGATGTTTTTGTCGGTGGTTGTGCCGGCGATGAGGTCGTTTTTACCGATTATGGGCTTTCGATTTTCCATGAGGTATCTGAAAGCGCCGGCCTGTCTTAATTCGGGGTTCAGACCGCCGCCGTCAGGCGACTTCTCGAAACCGTTTTTCTTGAAATATTCGGTAACCAGCCTCGCCCGCTCGGTGGATATCTCCGGCCGGGTCGCAAAGAAGCCCTCGAGGAATGTTTTCAGTCGCGGGAAGTCTTCGATAGTCCACTCGGAGAAGGCCGGGTCGTCGAGGTATTTGACTTCATCGACCCGGTTCATTGGAAGCGACTTTTTCGGCGGCGGCAGTTCGGAACTGTAGAGCACGCTGTGATTCGGGTTCATGCCCCGTTCGCCACCCGCCGTTATCCGCTCGAGCAGATAAGCGAACCTTGTGACTACGGACATGTTACCTTCGAAAGTCAACTCGTTCCGCAGGATCATCTCCATCGACTCCTGAGCGGAGGCGGTGAGCATTTTTTTTATGCCGGTCGCATTCTTGAGCACGAACGAAACGTCGCAGTCGGGGAGGTCGCCCTTGCCGGATTTGATCTTGCCGTCCTTTATGATCGCATGCCTGACCACGCGGTTGTCGCGGGTTTTGAACACGATCCTTGCGCTCCAGGGCTCCGAGCCGTTACCAATATCCTGGTACAGATTGCGCCTGAAATTTTTATCCAGCCGTGCCCTGACACCAAGCCCCTTGAAAACCAGCCCCAGCAAAGCGGGCGCCATTTTCTCCGATATGGTGTTTGTGAAAGCAGACATTTTATTATCCTCGATCCGGTATTAATCCACATTCGACCCAAGATTGATTATAGTATAAATATTACAGTTGC
>CAZDAF010000129.1:0-9494 GCA_964503115.1 uncultured bacterium | reverse complement strand
ACAATCTTTTTTCTTCTCTCCACAAGAAAAATCAGTGGGCCCACCAGGATTCGAACCTGGGACCTGCCGGTTATGAGCCGGAGGCTCTGCCGCTGAGCTATGGGCCCTGTTCACTTAAAGTTTAATCGTTATCCATGTATCCTTTCAACTTTTCTACTCGTGGCGGTTGCCTGAGTTTAATAATTGCCTTCGTCTCTATCTGCCGAATTCTCTCCCTGGACACTTTAAAAGCTTTACCGACTTCCTCCAATGTATGATCGAGCCCGTCGCCTATGCCGTACCGCATTCTCAAGATGTATTCTTCCCTTGGAGATAAGGTAGCCAAAATTTTCCTGGTTTGCTCGACCAGGTTACTTTCGATGGCCGCTTCAAACGGCGATAAGAAGGTATCATCAGTCAGAAAATCCGCCAGTATGTTTTCATCTCCGGCTGATATGGGGCTTTCAAGTGAAATTGGCTCGCCGGCCACGCGAATAAGCCGATTGACCTTTTCCAGCGGAAGATCGGTTTCCCGGGCAATTTCCTCCGGCGTCTGTTCCCTTCCGAGCTTTTGTATTAGCCTTCTCGCTATACGGAACAATTTACCCAGCGTTTCATTCATGTGCACCGGTATGCGAATGGTACGTCCCTGATCTGCAATGGCTCGATTTATAGCCTGTCGTATCCACCAGGTGGCGTAAGTTCCGAACTTGTATCCTCTTCGGTATTCGAATTTCTCGACGGCTTTAATCAGTCCGAGATTTCCTTCTTGTATGAGATCGAGCAGTTGCATTCCGCGCCGCCTGTATCTCTTTGCGATGCTAACCACCAGGCGCAGATTGGCCTGCACCATTTCCCTGCGTGCGTGCGCCGCTTTTTCACTGCCTTCTCGAACGAGTTTTACAGCCCACATAACGCGCCCCACCGTCATCCCTATTCGCCGTTCCTTACGACGAAGTTTTCTGCGAGCGTTCCTTCGCAAACGATTCCGTTCCTCGGGAGATAGTTTTTCATCATTTTCAGGAGGAGGTAAGCCTTCCGCAAGGTTGTCCGCCAGTGTTAGTATCTGCTCGAGCATTTCGATTCGGCGCGCCGGCAGCAATTTTAATTTTTCCAGTCGATCCGCCACTTTTTCGAGTTGCGCATGGTTTGGTACCTGTGAGTTCAAGTCTTTCCTGATCGCTATCGCGGTTTTTCGCAGACCGGCGGCAAGAACGGAAGGAGTCATAAAACCGACGTCGTCATCGCGTTCCATGACGATTTCCCTTGGAGACAACTCTCCGACGCGCAGCGTACCCGCCCATCCTTCGAGTAAATCCGCCGACGTCGAGACACCCACCAACCCGATTGAAATGGCCCTCTCCGCTTCCTCGATGGCCCGGGCGGCAATCACTTCTTCCTCCCTCGACATCAAAGGCCTGGCGCCCATCTCCCGCAGATATATCTGAACGGGATCCCGGTAAGGAATTTCCGCCTCATCTTCTTCTTTGACAGCGGCTTTTTCTCTCCCTGAAACGCGTGATTCAGGACGCATCACAAGCCATTTATAAAGTTTAACGTACCTGGGACGCTCGACAAGAATAACTCCACCGGCCATAAGTCGCGCCATTATCTCGTCCAACTCCTCAGGCGAAACAAGCCCCGGCGGTAAAAGCTCATCAAGCTCCGCGAAAGTAAAGTATCCCTTCTTTTTGCCCTTTTTGAGTATTTTCTCGAAATCGTTCACTGCGATTTTTGCACTCATGGCACGAATTCCGCTCACTCGACCGACTGCTGAGGCGTATCTCCTGAAGTCTTTTTATAACCGTCTTCCAGCAATCGCTCCATTTCCAGCAACTCGGATTTGCGCCGCAGTAACTCCATCTGTTCATCAGGCTCGACCGCTGCGAGTTTTGTTTGTATTTCTCTTTTCAGTCTTGCGATTTTTTTCATTCGTATCCGGCGTCGCAAATCATCGAACTCCAGCTCCAGCTCCGAGTCCTCGCTGCCTGCGATTTCCAGTGTAATTCCACTTATTGCGGCGGCAAACTCGGGCGCCAGGTCGTCAACAACTGCCGCCGCATCCGGCTTATCAATCAACGCTTTTGAAGCTTCGCGCAAAACATTGTCCTCGAAGTCGTCAATTATCTCGGGAGCGCCACGAAGTCTATCCAGCGCTTCCGGGCTGTTCAGACACAGGGCCAACATATGCATCTCCGGCGATGCGACCAAACTCTCTTGCTTTTTTTTCTTATCTTCGCTCTTCGTCGGAGATGTCGCCTGGCGCGAGAGCCTTCTTACGCGGACTATTTCTTCACGCAGTAGTTGCTCCGCGTCGGCGCCCGCGCCGGGGAGGAGCTTGGACACCGTATCGCGGATGTAAAGGTCCATCGCCTGCCGGTCGGCCATGGAAGCCATAAGCGCAGCCACTTCCTTCAGCGCCTCCTGTCGCGCCTCAACACTCGATCCGGCGCCGGTTAGCATTTCTTCAATCCTCGTTTGAAGCAACGGGGGCGCTCCTTCCAGCAGAGACGCCAATTCCTCAGGGCCTTCCCGGGCAAGGAAGCTATCCGGGTCTCCGGAAGGAAGCGCGACATAAAATGCTCTCGCAGACGCGGCGAGGATAACCTCGAGCGCCCTCCCAGCGGCCTTTCGGCCCGCTTCATCGGCATCGAATAAGGGGTAAAGGTTCTGCGTGTACCTTAACAACATACGGACATGCCCGGCGGTCAGCGCGGTACCGCACGTCGCAACGGAGTTGGTAAAGCCGTGCTTGTGCAGAGCCAGACAATCGAAGTATCCCTCGACGACGAGGGCGGCGTCTTGCTTTCTTATAGCATCCTTGGCGGCGTGCAGACCGTATAGCACATCGCTCTTCCTGTAAACCACGGTTTCCGGGCTGTTGAGGTATTTGGGGCCATCCTCGTCCTTCACCAGTCGCCCGCCGAATCCCATAACTCTGCCCTGAACGCTGAGTATCGGGAATACGATACGCCCTCGAAACCGATCGTAATAACCGCCGCTGTCGCGCTTGACGGCGAGGCCGGCGCCTTCCGCCTCTTCAGGTGAAAACCCCTTACTTCTGAGGTGCTCGGTAATTCCGTCCCAGTTTCTCGGCGCCCATCCCAGTCGGAAGTCCCGGGCGATGGTGTTGTCGAAGTCTCTCGATGCCAGATAGGTACGCCCCTCTTCACCCTCGGGCAATTGCAGCAGCAATTTCGTATAAAACCGCGCCGCCACTTCGAGTGCGTCAGCGACCCTTTCCTGCTTTTGGCGCCGCTGCTTGTCCGAAGTCGTCAGAGGCCGTTCGGGAATGGTAACACCGACCCTGGATGCGAGGTTGCGTAATGCTTCCTGGAAAGTGAGATTCTCGATGCGCATAAGAAAAGTAAAGACGTTACCTCCCTCTCCACAGCCGAAGCAATAAAACATACCCTTATCGGGTGAGACCGTAAAGCTGGGGGTTTTCTCGGCGTGGAAAGGGCACAGCCCCACCCAGTTACGACCCCTCTTGCGAAGGTTCACATAATCGCCGATCACGTTCAAAATGTCCGCGCGAGACCGGACTTCATCCACGACTTCGGGAGGAACGGCCACTCGATTGAGTTCTCCTTCCCTTCTTAACAGACGGCTTTTTCGTCATTTTCTTCCTGGTTCGTTCGACCCGCGTGAAACCCGAGCAATCGATAATTTCGATTGGCTCGATGCGGCATATTTCATCCAAGGTGAGGTTCAGGCCGAGAGTGTCACTGGCGATGTGCCCCGCGATAACGACGTTAACGTGATGTTTCTCCGCCTGCTTGCGGTGCTCCTCGGAAATGTGCATACCGACGATGGTGCCGACACCCGCTTGCGACAGTTTTTCGTAAATTTTAACGCTGCCCTCGGTGCCACCCGTCATATCGACGAATACCTTTCCCGCTCGACGTTTATCATCCCCAACGAACACCGTCGGCCGGCAGCCCGCCTCAGCGGCTGCACGGTACTCATCGTGTTCGTAAAGAATATCTATCACGTCCTTTACCTTGCGGGGTGCTTGGGCGTCGAACAGCTCTTGAAGATACGCGGCGACATGATTGTCGGCGGGAGTATGAGCGCACATCATGGGAATGTCCAGGATGCGGGCGAAGTCGACGCTGCGGGCGTGGTTACCGGGCAATATCCTACGATCCACCTCCCTGATTCTCGACACCATCAAGTCTTCAGCGACGTTAATCGGAACGCCGTGCCTCGATACCACCACCGCCTGCATGGCCATAACATCCGCCAGGCGCGCCAGAGCGCGACCCTCCGGGTGATGAGCCATAACCAGATCGGGGCCGCGGCCTTGTGATCTCAACCAGTCCGCAAGCAGCAATTCCGGCCCCTCGATGTCTATCCCGACCATAACGCTGTGCACGTCGGTTTCAGGATTCCCATGAAGTATTCGAGTGTCGGCATAGGGATTACGAAGAGTTTCCGTGTCGAATATTTCCCGCCGGATACCCTTCAATTCTCCGTAAGCTTTTTTCCGCTCGGCAATTTCGGCATCGACCTCGTCGGTCCCTCTCGGATCCCGTGCTCGGCCGGACTCGATGATCTTTTCATATATTTTCTTCAGCTTCATCTCACCAAGATCACTCCGATTTCCAGGCGGCGCCCCCGCTCCCGGAACATCATCAGGCCGGAAACGAGGGCACATAAAATTTAGAGGGGCTTCTTTTTCAGAAGCCCCCCATTATAGTTAGTTATTTGTGACCAGCTTTTTCTTGACGATTTCACTTACCTGTTTGCCGTCCGCCTTTCCGGCCCATTTCGGCTTTATGGCTTTTATAACCATCCCCATACCCTTCGGCCCTTTTGCGCCTGTTTCGGAAATGGATTCATCTACCAACACCTCAATCTCAGCCTCCGTAAAGGGTTTCGGCAGATAAGTTTCCAGGACATTTAACTTGCCCTCCTCCTTGCTCACCAGGTCTTAATTCTCGGCCTTCCGCGCCTGATAGATACTATCGCGGTATCTTTTCACCACCGAGGCAAAAACCTCAGCCGCTTTCACGTCGTCCGGTTCCCGAATGAATGCCGTCAATACCTATGCTCCTTACGCATTTTTTTGAGCATTCGCTTACGAGCTGCCAAAGCCTTCCTTTTGCGCTTCACGCTGGGCTTTTCATAATACTCGCGTTTGCGAACCTCGGAGAGTACACCGGCCTTTTCACACTGCTTCTTGAACCGTCTTAGAGCATTGTCGAAGGACTCGTTGTCCCGGATCTTAACTCCGGGCATACTTAATTATCCCCCCCTCCTTTAGTGGAGTTGGTGAAAGATTATGATTATAGATAACATTGCCATTGTCAACTAGCGCGTCTGTAACCAGGCCGACTACTCACCGTACACCTTCTCGTCGTCAAAAACCTTGGGATCAAGCTCTTTGCCCGTCAAATCACGATAAAAGCAACTACGGTGCCCGGTGTGGCAGGCTCCGGGGCCCGCCTGATCGACCGTAACCAGCAGACAATCGGCATCGCAATCGATGCGAATTTCCTTAACCTTTTGAGTGTGACCGCTCGTGGAGCCTTTCTTCCACAATTCTTGCCGGGAACGACTCCAAAAATGTGTGTAGCCCGACTCGACGGTAAGTTTAACCGTCTCCTCATTCATGTAGGCCACCATCAATACCGCCCCGTCGGAAGCGTCCAACACCACAACGGGAATAAGACCCTTCTCATCGAACCGTAATCTTTTTATATCTTCCTCGATACTCATCTTGCAAATAATAATTCTGCAGATCTATAGGATAAAAGCTCTGCTGAATTACAAATTTTCGTTCAATTCCTCTTTTAATTTTTCCATCCTTGTTTCGTTCTCAAACCGCTAAATTATCAAATAATGTTTTCTGTGAAGTTTCTTCTACTTTCTTTTCTTGATATTCCTCAATTTCCCATCCTGCATCAATTTCCGGAAAAGGGGTTTTAAATTGCCATCCGGTTTTTCCTGTTTTTCTAAAATGCTCCAATCTCCTTATGGCAATTTCAGCAAAAACAGGATCGACGTCTATCGTATAACATCGCCTTTTTAACTTCTCGGCAGCCAGCAAAGTGGTGCCTGCATGGGCAAAAAAATCTACTATTAAATCATCTTTGGTGGAACTAGCCGATATAATTCTTTCTATTGCTTTTAGCGGTTTTTGCGCATAACATCCCGGAACATTCTCTTCCATCCTATAAAAAACTTGTTGGACATCAACCCAAACATTGCCGGCCCTTATGTATTCCGATTTACTCCGCTCCAAATTTTCGGTGATTTTATCATTTACTTTCTTATAATACCCTCTAAGAATTTTGGGTATATCGGTATATTCCGCTTCCACGTTAAATTCGGGGGCGCCTTTAACATAGTACAGTAGCTCCTGCCTGACAGCCATCCAGTTTTTCTGCGTACCGTATCCACGTTGATTTCTCATGGTGATAAAACTTCGCGTTTTTAATTTTTCCATATCCCTCATCATTATCATGAAATCCGGCAAAGGCTGAAATCCTTCGTTTTGATCGGCCCCCAACCAGATATAAAAATGGGCGGAACTTTGCAGTATGTTGACAGTGTTCCAGACCCATTTTTTACTCCAGGCTATATACTCTTCCAACGAAATTTTATCTAAATTTTTGCTTTTATTGTTGCCCACAATAACATTATAAGGTGGGTCTTGAATTGCGAGGGTAGAACTATCGTTACCCATCAATACTGAAATATCTTTTTCATTAGCTGCATCAAGACAACCTATTTTATGGCCTTTTACCGGGTCTTCCCAAACCTTCCCATATTCAAGACGACAATAAGGCAAAAACAATTTCCTGATTTCTTCATTGCCATCGATTCTTGGTACTTTTATTTTGCTCATATTTACTTTCTTTTCTCACTATTGTCGCATAAACTATCTTATAATATACAAATTTATTTTACTTTTACGATCTTACCGCCCACAATAGTTGCAACGGCCCGGCCCCTGAGTTCCATCCCCTCGAACGGAGTGAACTTTCCCTTGCTGTGAAATTTTTCAGGCTCGACTTTCCAGACGGCTTCCGTGTCTATTATAGTTATGTCCGCCGGCGCGCCCCTCGCAAGACTTCCCGCCTCCAGACCCAACGTCCTTGCCGGAAAGGTGGTCAGCTTGGCTAAGGCGTCTATTAGCGACAGCGTTCCATCTTCCACCAACCTGAGCGTCAATCCCAGGAGCGTTTCGATACCTGAAATTCCCGGCGATGCGAGGTCGAACTCGACATCCTTCTCGTGACGTGCATGAGGCGCATGGTCCGAAACAATGCAATCGATAGTGCCGTCGGCCAGACCCTCCTTAACGGCACGGACGTCGTTTTCGCAACGTAACGGTGGATTAACCCGCGCCCGCGTGTCGTATCCGCGCACCGCTTGATCGGTCAGGGTAAAGTAATGGGGACATGTCTCAGCCGTTACCGGCAGTTCCATCTTTTTTGCGTTTCTTATCAATTCGACGGCGCCGGCGGTGCTTACATGAGCGAAATGGATCGGAGCGCCCGTCAGTCGTACAAGAATGATATCCCGGGTTATCATCACCTCTTCAGCAGCCGCCGGAACGCCGGCAAGGCCCAGCTCGGTGCTCACCTGCCCTTCGTTCATAACTCCTGCCCGCAGCAGGTTCAAGTCTTCCGAATGAACTATTATCGGCTTGCCCAGGCCCTTGGCGTACTCGAGAGCGCAGCGCATAACTTCCGCGTTCATTATAGGCCACCCGTCATCGCTGAAAGCGACGCACCCCGCCTCGGCCAGATCCGCCATCTCGCTGAGTTCTTTCCCTTCCAACTTCCTGGTAACGGCGCCGATTGGCGCAACTCGAGCCAATCCCGCTTCAGCGGCCTTGCGAAGTATATACCGTGTGACACTCGCAGTGTCATTGGGCGGATTGGTATTTGCCATGCACGCGACCGTGGTCATGCCGCCAGCCGCCGCCGCTCTCGTTCCGGTCTCGATAGTCTCCTTGTACTCCTGTCCCGGTTCCCTCAGATGAGTATGTATATCCACCAATCCCGGCACGACGAGTTTCCCCGACGCATCTATTTCTTCCTCAACACCGGGATAGTCATCGTTGGGATTCATAAGGGCCTTTATCCGTTCTCCTTCGATGAGAATATCCAGAGGAGCGTCCAGGTTGATGCCCGGATCGATCACTTGTCCACCGTGGATGCGCTTCAGTAATCCATCCATCGCCTTATGCACTCCTCCTCGTAAGCAGGTACAAAAGCGCCATCCTGACCGCTACGCCGTTTTGAACCTGGTCGAGAATAACGCTGCGAGGCCCATCGGCCACTTCGGGAGATATCTCGACGCCCCGGTTAATGGGGCCGGGATGCATCACTATTGCGTCCTTCTTTGTAATCCCCACATTGGACATATTGAGTCCCCAAGTCCTCGAATACTCACGCATGCTGGGTAAAGGCTTCGTCTCGAAGCGCTCGAGTTGAATTCTCAGCATCATGACAACGTCCGCTCCATCGATGGCCTCTTCAAGGGAATCGGCGACCTCACAGCCCAGCGGCCTTATTTCCGGCGGCATCAGTGTGGGAGGACCGGCCACCACGACTGCCGCGCCCATCTTGGAGAAACCGTAGATGTTCGACCTGGCAACCCTCGAATGAGCTATATCACCGATGATAGCCACCCGCAAACCGTCTATTCGATCCTTCATATCCCTGACTGTGAACAAGTCCAGAAGCGCCTGGGTCGGATGTGCATGCGCGCCGTCTCCTGCGTTGATGATCGGGCAGTCGAGATATTTGGCCAAAAGACACGGCGCGCCGGCGGCGCCGTGTCGAATAACCACTATATCCGGGACCATCGCCTCGATGTTGCGGGCGGTATCGATGAGCGTTTCGCCCTTTACCAGGCTGGAAGTCGAGGCGCTGAAATTTATGGTGTCTGCGCTGAGCCTTTTACCGGCTATCTCGAAGCTCGTACGCGTGCGAGTGCTCGGCTCGAAAAATAAGTTAATTTGCGTCTTCCCTTGAAGAGTGGGAACTTTCTTTATCGGCCGGAAGTTTATCTCCTTCATGCCGACAGCGGTATCCAATACCAACTCGATTTCCTCACGGCTGAGGTCCGCCATACCAAGCAGGTGTTTGCTTCGGAGAAGTTTTTGTTCTTCGGCCATCTTAACGTATAATTATGGAATCTTCTTTTTCGTCTTCTTCGAGATTGACCTCTACCTCATCATCCTTAGCGGTCTCGATAGTAATGCCGACATAATCCGGCTGTATGGGCAGTTCGCGGCACCCGCGGTCTACGAGTACGGCGAGTTGAATTTTTTCAGGCCTGCCATAGTCCATAAGCGCATCGAGCGCAGCGCGGATGGTTCGACCGGTGAAAAGAACATCGTCCACAAGCACCACGGTCTTTCCGGCTATCGAGCCGCCGGGTATCTCCGATGTGCGCACCTCGGGCATAACGTGGTCGATGTCATCGCGGTAGAGGCTGATGTCCAGCGCCCCGAGCGGGATTTCCCGATCCTCGGCGGCGCTTATTCTATC
>CAZDAF010000128.1:0-9494 GCA_964503115.1 uncultured bacterium | reverse complement strand
GCACATAAAGCGTTATCTCGCGGCCATTATGGCTGTAGGCTTCTTTGCTCAGTTCCCTGAATATTTCGTAACAAATGCTTAATTTGCTTTTGATAAATCCTCGGCCTTCACAATAAGAACACGATTCGCATAGTGTTCGAGTGAGATTTTCGCGCACACGTTTACGGGTCATTTCGACCAGCCCGAGTTCGCTTATTTTGAGGATAGTGCTTTTCGTTTTATCCGTTTTAAGCGCTTTTTCGAGGGCGTTGAAAACCTTTTCCTGATCCTCCTTGCGCTCCATATCGATGAAATCGATGATAATAAGCCCGCCGATGTTCCTCAACCGTAACTGGTACACGATCTCTTTGACGGCCTCGATGTTTGTTTTCAGTATGGTCTCCTCGAAATTCCTTTTTCCTACGAACCGGCCCGTATTGACGTCGATGGCCGTCAACGCCTCGGTCTGGTCAATCACTATGTAGCCGCCGGACTTCAACCACACTTTTCTGTCCAGTGCTTTGTTTATCTCCAGCTCTATACCGTAATGCTCGAAAATAAGCTCGTCATACTCATATAGCTGCAATGCGGGTTTTAGCTGAGGCAGAAATCGGTCGAGGAATTTCTGAACATCTATGTATAACTCCTCGTTGTCTATGATAAACCGGTTTATATCGTCGGTGAAAAGGTCTCTCACGGCGCGCATCACCAGCGACAGCTCCTGGTGTATGAGACTCGGCGCGGACGCTTTTTGTTTGCGGGCCTGTATGTCGTTCCATGTACCGAACAGGTACTCCATATCGGTCTGGATGTCTTTTTCCTTGCGATCCTCACTCGCGGTTCGCACGATGAAACCGGCGTTTATACCGGCGGAAAGTTTTTCAACGGTTTTTCTGAGCTTTTGTTTTTTCTTCTCGTTTTCAATCCGACGGCTGATACCTATCCTGTTCGACGCGGTGGGGAGCAACACCAGGTATCTTCCGGGTAAACTTATATGGCTCGTCACCTGTGCGCCTTTTTGTCCGATGGGCTCTTTGCTGACCTGCACCGGCACTTCTTGCCCCTCGCGTAGTAGGTCCTGTATCTGCACTTCTTCTTTATTTAATATTTCATTGATATCTTCCGCTTGCAGTTCGTCGAAATCTTCATATACGTCGCGTACATAAAGAAAAGCCGCACGATCCATGCCGATATCCACAAAAGCGGCCTGCATGCCGGGCAGTACCCTGACGACCTTCCCCTTGTATATATTCCCGACAATTCCACGGTCGCAATTGCGCTCGACGTGCAACTCGACAAGTTGATTGTTTTCCAACAAAGCCACCCTCGTCTCGTAGGGGGCGGCGTTAACTATGATGTCACTTGACATTTTTACCTTCCTCGTATCCCAAGTCACTAATACATGACTCTATCGTTTTTTGCGTTTGCGCCGGAGGTTTCAGATTCCGGCAGCGTCTTATCCCTCTTCGCTTCCATGACTCCTACCTTAATTATCCTCGAATAGGGCGGTATCGGCCCAAATATGCTCTCCCAAACCAATTTCGGCCTGGGTGCAACGCCCTGTTCATTGCATAGCATCTCGATTTCCACCGTGGCGCCGCCGAGTATTATGACGTCCGTGATGACTTCCCTGAGGTCGATTGAACGCTCCTTCCCCTTACTTTTTACCGTTACCGGAAACGACTCTTCCACCCAAAAAGTATCAACGGCGTCCTTCCTTGCGTTCAAGTCGGTTCTTCCTCCCTCGGGAACCTCGAACCTGTACCGAACCGATCCGATTGACTCCTGAGGCGCCGGATCGTTCTTTCCGATCTCCGTCACTTCTCTTATCTGAAGTCCTCGAGGCAATTCCTCATTTAATCGGCGCATCAAATCCACCGGGTCGATCGACTCGAGCAAATCCACATCAAAGCATTCAACAAGCGATGCGGTTCCGAGCGGCAACGGCGGCCCGAATCGAGTCTTCGGCATTGGATGATAGCCTTGAGAGTACCTTAAGGTCAAATTCGCCCGGCGAAACGATTGATGCACGGCTCGGACTGTGTCAAGGTGACCGAGATACCGCGCGGGGCCTATCTTGCGATAGATTAACCTGTACCTCCAAAATTCCCCGCCGACGTCTTCCAATTGTTCCTTTTGGGAGTACGACTCGATCTCGGCAACGGAACCGGCGCGCTTTACCTTGGCGGCCGCGTCGCAGCCACCGCACTGCTCCATACATTCCCGAACACCGCAGCCTGGAGAATACTCGCCTTTGAAGGCACGTGTCCTTTCCCTGAGAAGGAATTTCCTTGAAGCCCCAATCCGTATGTGATCCCAGGGAAGCGGTTCATCTTCCGACCTCTCATTTGAAGCCATAGATCGAGCATCCAGGCCGACTTCATCAAAGGCCTTTTCCCACACATCCCATTTCAAGTGGTCTCCCCACCCGTCGAATGCCGCTCCCAGCCGCCACGCCCGCTCTATCGCCCCGGCTACCGTACGATCACCCCGTGACATTACTCCCTCGAGGAAACTCACACGCGGATCGGACCACGTAACTTTAACGCCGGGGATGCGAAGCCTCTTTCGAAGAAAGCCCAGCCTATTACGTATCTGCTCGATGTCCGGCATCGCTTCCCACTGAAATGGAGTATGCGGCTTGGGCACAAAAGCGTTAAGACCGACGTTTATATTCGGCTTTATTCCCGCCTCGAGCCCGACTTGGCGCACCCGCCCGACAATATCCGCTATAGCCTCGAGGTCATCCTCCGTCTCGGTCGGCAATCCGAACATAAAATAGAGTTTGACCAGTCTCCAGCCATTCGAGAAAATTATCCTCGCCGTCTCGATAACCTCGTCGTCGGTTATTCCTTTGTTGATAACGCTTCGTAACCTTTCGCTGCCGGCCTCCGGCGCTATGGTAAAACCTGTCTTTCTTACCGATCGGATGAACTCGACGACTTCAGCGGAAAGCGACCCTGCGCGCAAACTCGGCAAGTTAACGGCAGTATGTTGAACTCGAAGCGCATCTATAATCTTCCTGATTACCTCGACAATGGCCGGGTAATCGCCCACCGACAGCGACAGCAAGGTCAGGTCCGAGTATCCCGTGTTTTTAACGACTTGTTCCGCCAGATCGATGACTTTTTGCGGAGAACGCTCCCTCAGTGGCCTGTAAATAAAGCCGGCCTGGCAAAACCTGCACCCGTGCGGACAACCTCGAGCGATCTCGACAACCGCCCGATCATGTACCGCTTCGATCATCGGCACCACTTGGCAAGTGGGAAACGGCGCTGAATCCAGATCCGCTATGCGCCCGGCTTTGATGAACCCATCGCCCGACCATCTGGAAGGTACGTAAACCCCGTCGATGGAGGCGATTTCGTCCAGCAGTGAATCGCGGCGCTCGCCGGAAGCTTTCCAACTCCGTACCGCTTCCGAAATTTCCACTGCCGTTTCTTCGCCGTCGCCCACCACAAAGGCGTCGATGAAAGGCGATAAGGGTTCGGGATTGGCCACGCACACTCCCCCGGCCACCACCAGGGGATCGGTCTCATCCCGATCAGCGCTTAGAATAGGTGCCCCACCGAGCGCGAGCATACTCAAAATGTTGGTATATCCCAGTTCATAGGCCAGGCTGAAACCGATAACGTCAAATTCCACCAGCGGCAGATCTTTCTCGAGAGAGCACAAAGGTCGCCCGCGAAGCTCGAGTTCCGACCTGAAATCATCCCAAGGCATGAATACACGGTCAGCCGCCGAAAAATCGTGCTCGTTAAGAACGTGATAGATGATCTGAAAGCCCAGGTGCGTGGCGCCGATCTCGTAAGAGTCAGGGAAGGCAATCACCCAATGGACACCGCCTGTGGGCGGGGACTTGGCCCGGGCGTAAACTTCGCAGCCAAGGTACGACCCGGGGCGTCTAACGCGATCCAATATGGCGGTATCCATCTTTCCGCTTTCAGCCTTTCCGCATTAGCCGGTTTGAGGAGGATTCAGGATTTCTTCCAGTTTCCCCAAAGCTTCTTCGCTGCCGACCGTTATCAGAATATCCCCCACCTCTATTTTGGTTAACCCGGCGGGGTTGGCGACAAGCTCGCCGCTCAGCCTTTTCATCGCGATGACATTCATGCCGAGCTTCTCTCTTAATCCCGATTCGGCAAGGCTTTTTCCGACAAGTGAAGATGTCGGCATTACCTGTATTCCTTCCATGCGGAAACCCAGTTTCTCACCCTTTACGGTCATATCAAGGAAATCTATTACGGCGGGCCTCAGTATGGCATGCGCCATTCTCAAACCGCCGATGCGGTATGGGCTGACCACCTGGTTGGCTCCAGCGCGCAGCAGTTTCTTCTCCGCTCCCTCTTCCGCCGCTCTTGATACTATGTACAACGCCGGGTTGAGCTGTCGGGCAGTCAGCGTCAGATACAAATTGTCCGCATCGGTCTTTACCGCCGCCACCAGAGACCTTGCGCGCTCGATGCCGGCATTCTGCAAATTATCTTCATCGGTAACGTCACCAATGATATAAGTCACCCCATCAGCTTCCAGAGTAGATCGGATATGTTCGTCCTTCTCCACCACAACGAATTTCTTGCCCTTTGCCGAAAGCTCCCGGCATACAATGCGGCCCATCCGACCATAACCGCACACTACGTAATGGTTCTTCATCTTCGTTATTTCTTTTTCCACCCTTCTTCTCCCAAACGTTTCAGCAAGTTGGATACCGACTAAAAATTGAGTTAAGGCACCTATCGCATAAGCTCCCGTTCCTACACCTGCCGCTATTACACCGATGGTCAACAACCATCCCTTTTCCGAAAGAGGCTTTATCTCTCCGTACCCGACGGTAGAGATGGTGATCACCGTCATGTAAAGGGATTCGATAAAACTCCAGTCTTCGATAATGACATAACCAACCGACCCTCCCAACAGAATGATGACCAACAATAAGAGCGCAACTGCCAAGCGCGTACCAGAGTGGAATTTGCCCCTATTCTGTACCTGAACGGGGATCAATTTATGAACCTTTTTTGTCCTGAGTTTTTTCAGGTGGCCGGGACTTTTCCCCATCCGCCGCCAGGCCGCCGGAGATTATCAGTTTGAAGGCCTCTTCCGGAGTTAAATCCATTTCAATAGCATCTTCTTTGGGAACCACAAGGTAGTATCCGGTCGTGGGATTAGGAGTGCTCGGGATGAAAATGTTTATCATTTTCCTGCCTTCAAGGGTTGTTGCTATCTTTCCCTTGGTCGGGCCGGTCACAAACCCCAGGGAATGAATCCCCTTGCGGGGGTACTCGATAAGTACGACGCGATTGAAGCTCCTTCCTTTCTCCGCCACGAAGACCGCCTCGGTGAGTTGTTTCACTGCGTTATATACGCTCCTGAAAAAAGGTATTCGCTCGATCAAAGATTCCCCGAATGTGATGAACTTTTTCCCTACGTAAGTCCGCACCAGCGCTCCTACGACCAGCGTCAAGAGCAACGCGAAAACCAAACCCACAAAAAAGTTGGCCGACTCGAAAATCACTACCATCGCAGCGTGCAGCCACTCAGGTGCGGGAATGTAATCGGGAAGGCCGTGAGGGAAAATACCGACGTGAAACGTCCTAACCACAAAACGAGCCATGAGATATAACAACCACAGCGTTATACCCACGGGAGCCAGGACTATGATTCCCGTCAGGAAATAGCGTTTGATGTTTTTCACTTGGTAACCATTCCTCTAATGCAAGCTACCTCATGGGCGGCTTTCCTTTGTGTTCGACGCTGAATGTATGAACGTACGTGTATGCACCCCAGAAATCTATCTCCTGTTCCCACTCGACGGAGAGGACGGATTCCCTATGCTTAGCTATATCTATGTATATATCCGCTACATCCAAATCGAGTACGGAGTTATCAAGAGTACCTTTAATTTTTCCTTGACAACCGTCCATACCCCATTGGGCGAAATTGGATATGCACATTTTAAAGCTGTCATGCAGCTTATCGGCATCAAAATAAGCGGGCATAAATTTTACAAGGAATACAATGCCGAGCGCCATCCCTAAAATGATTGCCGCTCCCAATATTTTGCTTGTCATACCGAACCTCCTTTTTGCAATTTGACTATTACCTCTTTATTCCATTACCTTACCTTCAATGTCCTTACCTGCAAGAAAGCTATGAGCGGCAGCGATAAGAAGCGTATAATCGAGGCGGCGGGTACCGTGAGTGCGGCGACACTCGCCAGTCGTATACTCGGAGCGCTCCGCGATATGGTCATCGCGTGGAGCTTTCCGGCGGGTGTTACCGACGCCTTTTTTGTGGCTTTTCGCCTGCCGAACATCATGCGCCGTCTTTTCGGTGAAGGCGCTCTCACCGTCAGCATATTGCCGGTATTTACCGAAGTGCTTCACCGCGACCCGGAAGAAGCTCGCCGGGTATACCGTATCACTACTGCGTTGCTTACGATCATCCTTGCCGTCGTGGTCGTTCTTGGCATGGTTTTCGCCCGGTACATAGTTTTGGTTTTTGCACCCGGTTTCTTCGACGACCCCGACAAGGCGGAACTTACCATCAGCCTGACCCGGCTGATGTTTCCGTTCCTGTTGCTCGTGAGTCTTGTGGCCCTTGCTCAGGGTGTGCTTAACGCTCTCGGTCACTTCATCGCTCCGGCCGCCGCGCCGGCGGTACTCAACGTTTTCATGATCGGCGGCGCCGCGTGGCTCTCGCGCACCTTTGAAGAACCCATCTACGGCCTCGCGGTGGGAGTACTTGCCGGAGGAGTCGCGGAAGTTTTGATGCAGGTACCTTTCCTGGCGAGGCGCGGATACAGACCCGGGATGATATTCAACCTCACGCATCCGTCGGTGCGAAAAATATTTCTCCTCATGGGCCCGGCGGCTTTCGGCATGCTGGTGTACCAGTTTAACATGCTCATAAGCACCATTTTCGCATCGCTCCTCCCCGAAGGCAGTATCAGTTGGCTCTTCTACTCTCAGCGCTTTACCGAATTCCCGCTGGGACTTTTCGCGGTGGCCATCGGCACGGCAGTGCTGCCGACTCTTTCGAGGCAAGCAACCACCAAAGACTACGATGGTTTCAAAAACAGCTACCGGTTCGCGCTGAGCATGGTGCTCTTTTTGATGCTTCCCTGCACCATCGGCCTTATAGTGCTCGCGACACCCATATTCAGCACTTTTTACCGGCACGGCGCCTTCACGAACGCCGACACTCGGATGACGGCCATAGCCCTTCTTGCTTATGCGCCCGGTCTGCTCGCCATAGCGGGCACCCGGGTAACAACACCAGTGTTTTACTCGAGACAAGACACACGCACCCCCGTGCGGATAGCCGCTTTTGCTTTCGGTATCAACCTTTTTGCAAGTATCATCCTTATGGGACCACATTACGTTCTGGATCCGTTATGGCGGTCGCTGTCGATAACCGACCCGCCCGGCTGGTATACCAACCGGTTATCGTACGCCGGGCTCGGTCATGTCGGCCTTGCCTTGGCGACCACTTTATCTTCATGGTACAACTTTACGGCGCTGATAGTCAAATTGCGTAAAGAAATCGGCCCTTTGGGAGCAAGGGAAATATTAAGATCGCTTGCCAAGACCTTCATCGCATGCGTACCGCTGGCAATAGTATCGGCAGCAATTGCATGGTATGGTTGGGCCGACTGGTCGGTTGGGGGAATAAGTTTTAAGAACCTCGCCATCCTAATCGCCTCGACATTAGCCGGCGCCGGGGTCTTCTTCGCCGCCTCTTACCTGATGAAGCAAGAGGAAATCACCGCACTCCGCGATATTATTCGTCGTCGTCACCGCCCAACTGAGGCATCACCACCAGGCGCCGACGATCATTCTCCCCCTCCGATTGAGTGAAAATACCCGGCTGCTCGCGAAGCTCCATGTGGATTATCCTTCGCTCGGCGGGTGTCAATGAGGTATCAAAAGCATAAGGAATCTTTTCTCTCTCGACACGCTCCGCCACCTGATGAGCCATTCGTCTCAACTGTTCAGCACGTCGCTCGCGGTACTGTTCGCAATCGACCACAATGCGCTTGCTTCCCGGATGTGTACGGCCCACAATTCGACTAACTATAAACTGAATCGCATCCAGAGTCTGGCCCCTTTTACCGATGAGAATCTGGTGATCCGCAGTCTCGATGTTCAAAATAACACGCTCCTCCTCATCCTGAAAAACCACGTCGGTCTCTACCGGCAAAAAGGAAAGAATGTCTTCGAGTATCTTTTTCGCCTGTTCTCCCCTGTTTGGGGTATCAGTTTCAGGTTCCATGTATCAGGTTCCTCTCCGGTTTATAACGTACTGCTGAATGATGGTCAGCAGGTTGCTCACAAACCAGTATAGCACCAACCCGGACGGAAATCCGAAGCTCATGAAAGTGAAAATCACCGGCATTGCCATAAACATTTTCGCTTGCATCGGGTCGGCGGTGGCTGTTGGGGTCATTTTCTGCTGGACGTACATGCTTGCACCCATCAATAACGGCATAAAACCAATGCTCACTCCGCCCATAATAGGCAAGGTAAAAAGCCTTTCCGGAGTGGAAAGATCGTTGATCCACCAGATAAAAGGCGCATGCCTCAGCTCGAGACCCACGTACAGCGCGCGGTAAAGAGCGTAAAGCACCGGGAGTTGCAACAGCATCGGCAAACAGCCGCCCACGGGATTTACTTTGTGAGCGCGGTAAAGCGCCATCATCTCGGTGTTCATTTTTTCCCGGTCGTCCTTGTACTTCTGCTGTATCTCCTTTATCCGGGGCTGAAGCGCTTGCATGGCCTTCATTTGCTGGAAGCTCTTATGAGTCAGCGGAAAGAAAAGTATTTTAACGAAAACGGTCAGCAATATAATCGACAGACCCCAATTATCTACCAGGCGATTGAAGAGGCGCAGAACCCATAATAAAGGCACCACGATCGCCTTGAGTCTTCCGTACCCTACGGCGGCCTCGAGGTCTTTGCCCATGCTCAATAAGCGCTGATGATCTTTCGGCCCGATATACAAAGTCATGCGTCGCCGGTAGGGTTTTCCCGGCTGAATTTCCCCTGCGGACAGGACGAGTTCTTCGGCTACAACTTCCTTTCCTTCAGGTCCCTCGATACCGGCAATGACCTCCCGAATAACACTATCCTGAGGCACGAGTACTGACAGGAAGTACCCGTCCGCAAAACCGGCCCAATCGGCGGAGTTGAAACGGAATGGGCCCTTTTTGCGGACATCAGGCACACGCTTGCTCACGTATTTCTCACCGACATGCGCTACGATACCGTAAAACGTAAAACGGCTCTTGGCCTTGGAAACTGCGACGGGAGTGTTCCAATGTACAGTCATCTCGACCGGAACAGTTTGCGAAAGGACCTCCTCCGTAGCAGCGGGGGATTCTCTAACCTCCATCTCGAAGTCGATCTTATATGAACCTCGATTGAAGGTGTATTTACGAATTACCTCCAATCCGGCTCTGGTGGTAATGGACATCTTTATCACACCCTTGGCGGGCGTACTCTCCGAACTCAAATCCA